>CAZFJJ010000167.1:0-4390 GCA_964519075.1 uncultured Lachnospiraceae bacterium | reverse complement strand
GGGGGTGATATTCGCTCGATAGAGCGACCAGTTGCCCAGATAGTCGTAGGAGACTTTATAGGTCCACGCCGTTCGGGAGATATTGTGCTCGGCGTACAGCTCCAACGCGTAGGTATACAGCTCGTCGCCGTTATTGAACTCGCCGACGTAGATCGCCACGCCGTACTTTTCCCGAAGTGCAACCAGCTCACCCACCCGATAGTCGATCATGTCGGCGGTGCTGTCGTACAAATGCATCTGATAGAGCATATTCTCCCAGCCGTACTTGGCGGGATCGGGGAGGCAGTCCCCCGACCAGATGCCCTCCACCGAAATCATATGGTTGGGATCAATGGATCGGATGGCTTTGTACATCCGATCGTAGACCATGTGGGTGTAGGTAAGCGCGGTCTCGCTGCCTGCTGCCCAACCGTTTTCCAGGGAGGTGTCGTTGTTCATGGGCTCGTTCATCACGTCGTAGGCGGCGACGGTGCCGCTGTCCTTGTAGCGGGTGGCGATGGCTTCCCACAGACGCTCCATGGCGTCCAGATTGGCTTCGTCGGTGTACAGCTCGTTTTGGTTCAGCGTTCCGCAACAATGATTGGTAGACTGTCCGCCGGGTGCGCCGTGCAGATCCAGAATGACGTAGAGCCGGTACTTTTCCGCCCAGCCGACGAGACGGTCGATCAGCTGAAAGCCGGGGTTGTCGTCGGGATCTTCGGTGTAGAAGTTCAGATCGTCATCCATGAAATTGCGATACCAGAAGGGAAGGCGGATGCAGTTCATGTTCATTTTGGCAATGTTTTCAATGTCTTTTTCGGTGATGTAGTTGTCGGCGTAGGACTGAAACAGCGTGCGGATCTGCTCGTCGGTAAAGCCGCGGGATTTCAGCAGATTAATGGAGTCCAGATTGCATTCCGAGCCGACGACGGGGCACATCCAGGTCTCTTGGATCAGCCATCCGCCCAGATTGATACCGCGAAGCACCACTTCGTCGCCCATGCCGTTGTAGATGAAGCCGTCCGTACCTACGGTGAGCATTTTTTCGGCGTCGGTGAGAGGGGTGGGTTCGGTCACGGGGGGATCGGTGACGGCGGGGGTAGTGGTATCAGCAGAAGCTGCGGTATCCGTCGCATCGCCCGAGCAGGCGGCGAGGGGAAGTGTACAGCAGACCGACAGGAACAGAGAGAGCAGTTTTTTCATAGGCGGCTCCTTGGGGAGGATTGTGGCTCTATTGTAGCATAATTGGACGGATATGTCAAGGGAGAAGCGCAAAGCGGAGGCGGTTTTGCCGCTATCGGGTCACGCCCTCCTTTTGCCGCCGGGCGAGGTAACGGAGAACGTCGCTCCATCCCACCACGCCCACGAAGCTGCCTACGTCGTCCACCACCGGCAGAAAGCTCTGCTTCGTGGCGCAGTGAAGCAGCTCCTCCACGGAGGCGGTGACCGGAATGGCTTTGGCTCGACCTGCCTGCAAAAGATCGCGGATCTGCCCCTTCTGCAGCGTGGAGCTACCCGCGCGGCGATCTGCCAGATACCAGAGAAAATCTCCCTCGCTCACCGCGCCCAGATACTTTCCTTCGCGGGAAAGCACGGGGAGCACCGGCTCGCCGCTCTCCCGCAGACGGCTGAGTCCGCGCAGTAGTGAGTGATCCTCGTACAAATAGGCCACCGTGCTTTTGGGTCTTACGAAAAATGCGATATTCATACTCATCTCCCTATCATCCGGTCGTGGTTGGGCGGGTCGCTCTCGTACGTCCGCCAAAAAGGACGCTGCAGTAGTTGCAACGTCCTTTTTGAGTCGTATGATCCGCTCGGTCAGAGCATCTTGTCGGCATCCAGCTTCTTTGCCAGCACCTCGGTTAGCCGCGCGCAAAGTGCCTCGTGAAGACCCTCTCGCTCGGTGATCTTCACGTATTTGGCGTGTGCGGGCGCGGTGGGCAATTGTCCGTCCCCGCGCAGGGTCAGCTGTTCGGAGCAGAGACAGTAGGTGCCGCCGCCGTCGCTCTTGCCGGGCAGGTAGTAGCAATCCTCGATCTCCTCCCAGCAAAGCAGCAGGGGGGCAGACAGCGGCGATTCACAGAGGATTCCGTCGGTGGTGAGCAGGAAGCTGCCCAGCCACTCCAGATTCTTCTGCCACAGAACCACCAGCTCCACCATGATGGGCAGTGCTACCAGCGGCAGTACCCAGGCAAATCCGCCCCGTCCCGTGATGGCGCCGATCACCACCAGCACCAACGCCAGCGCCAGCATTCCCATGCCGACGGCGGCTATCTTGGTCAGCGACGGACGCATTCTGCCGTGGGGCAGCTTCAAACCGTCAGAGGGGGAAAAAGAGCTCCTCGTCGGGAGCGGTGGGTGCACCAAACACGGGGATTCCGTTCTCCCAGCGGATGCGCTGGATGTAGAGTCTTCTGCCGCCCCAGCCGCTGCCGGACACGGGATTGCCGTGGTAGGCCATCCAGTCCTCAGAGCCGTCGGGGGAGGTGGTGAAGGAGCAATGGCCGGGGCCGTAGCAGTATTCGTTCTTCTGGAATACGGGGCCGTCGTGCTTCTTCCAGCAGTCGGGGTTCATGGGATCGCCGCCCGTCAGCTCCAGCATACCGAGGCAGTATTCGTCCGACCAGCTGCCCGACGCGGAGTAGACCACGAACACCTTACCGTCGCGGGCAAGCACCGCAGGACCCTCGTTGATGGTGGGCAGACCGTCGGTGCAGCAGCGCTTCTCCCACTCGTACTCGGGCTCGGAGATCAGCGCGCGGGGGGAGTCGATGGTGGAGGCGTCCTTCATGTGGGCGATGTAGATCCGTTGGGAGACGTTCTCGTCGCCCTGCCAACCCGACCAGATAAAGTAATTCTCGCCGTGATAGGAGAGAACGGTGCCGTCGATGGCCCATTTGTCGGTGTCGTCGGTGATCTTGCCGATCAACTCGTATTTGCCGGTGGGATCGTCGGTCATAGCGCCCAGGCAGTACATTCTGTGGTTGTCGTTGTTGCCGTCGTCGGCGGCGACGTAGATATACCACCGTCCTGCAATCTTATGCAGTTCGGGTGCCCAGTATTCCTCGGAATACATCTCGCCGCGGGGCGCGCGGTAGCAGACGGCGTCCTTTTCCCGCTTGATACCGATAAGGGTTTCGCTGCGGGTAACGGCCACGCCGTTTCCGATGCTGTAGCAGTAGAGATAGGTGTCCCCGTCGCGCACTACCCACGGATCGTCGGCGCGTTGGGGAAGGGGATTTTTGTAGGTCTGCATAGAGACCTCCTTTCTTGCAGAGTCTGCAATGTTCTTGCGTTCATTATACCATACTCCGACAGAATTTGCAAGAGGGAATTTTGAAGTCGGGGCGCTTCCCTAACTGCCTCCTCTACGGAGAATAACCGCAATACCTTAGTAGGAGCCGATGCCCTCGGCGGCTCATGAAACGCCGCGCACCAACCCTGCCTCTGTGCTGACTGTTCGAGGCGGGCTGTCTAGGGCGCCAGCCCTTACCGGTTTGTGCGAACATCCCTTCTGACTAACAAAAAACGCAGAAAACGAACGTTCACTCGTAATCTGCGTTATTGATTTTCGGTTCTGCCTAAGACGTAATCCGCCGACACTCCGTAATAATCGCACAGGCGAAGCAGATGGCGGATGGGAAGCTCGTTAGCCCCCCGCTCGTAGCGGGCGTACATGGTCTGGGAGGTGCCCAGCATATCGGCGATCTGCTGCTGCGTCTTGTCCCGATCTTCTCTCAGATCGCGGATGCGTTTGACGTAATCCATCATTTTCACCCCTCCTTTGAAAAATATTATATCAAATAAATATATTTACTATTGACTTTAGTAAATATTTGTACTATAATATTTTTGAAAAGCGAACAAGGAGGTATATTATGGAAACATATCATGACGATGAAACCATTATTTGGATATTGGTTGCAGTACTGGGGATACTCATTTTGTTGGGGCTGCTTATCGCATTTGTTTCTTGGCTGAAAGAGTTTCAGAAAGAATTGCAATATATAAACACAGAAATTAACAGAACGAGCGGAGCCGAAAGAAAATATTGGATTCGTCAAAGGCATCGTTTGTTTCTATCTATTATTCCTTTTGTCAGATATTGACTCCGTTTTCAAAATGGTATACGACCCAATTAAGACTTTTCTGAAAATGATATTCCCATACAATGTAGGAGGATAATATAGTGACATCTCCCTGTAAGGATTGTACAAGTCGTCATTCGATGTGCCACGCTGACTGTGAAAAGTATCTGAGCTTTAAGGAGCAATGTTATAAAATTGGTCTGCGACGCCGATATGATTACCGACTAATGTCCGAAATGTATCATTGCAGCAAACGAAAGAAATGGAAAAACTCCAAATAAGGTCAATGCTCCGCTCTCGCTTGGTACATATACTTCTTTGGC
>CAZFJJ010000166.1:0-4405 GCA_964519075.1 uncultured Lachnospiraceae bacterium | reverse complement strand
CAGAATGTCGGGGTCTGCCGCCAGCGCAATGGCGATAACGATTCTCTGACGCATACCGCCGGAGAATTCGAAGGGATACTGGTTGAATCTCTTCCGAGGCTCGGAAATACCAACCTCTTCCATAAGCTTGATGGCTCTTGCCTTGGCAACGCGCTTGGTGACCTTGTTGACTACGCCTGAAGCGTTCGCCTTCAAAAAGTCGATCATCGCAACCGTCTCGGCATCGAAATCGCGCTGGGAATTGTGCGCGATCAGCATCTCCAGATGAGCGACCATTCTGTCGATCTGGTTTAGCAGATTGTTACGAACGAATTCCAGATCGGTATAGGAGGCGGGAACGACCTCGCCGTCGGGGATCTTACCCTTAGCCACCTGTTTGTCGTAGACAGCCTTTTCCTTCGTATACCGTTTTTCTTCCTTAATATTCTTCTTGATACCGCCGAAATACTTTTCGATCTCGCTCTTCATGCCGGAGCTGAAGGTGTAGACCATGCTGTCCTTCACGGTGTTCAGAGGATCGATGGACTCGATGACCTCTTTGGCCATTGCCTTATACGCTGCCAGAACGGTGGGCTTGTGCAGTTCAGGCTGCTCGAATGCAACACGGTGTGCCTTCAGGCAAGCGATGGCTTCGCCCATTTCCTTGCACCAAACGTCGCCGGAGTAGATAATGCCCTGCTTTGCGTCGCTGATGAAGGAGAGCATAAAGTTGTCGTCCAGATACTTGCGCAGATATGCGTTGAGCTCGGCAACCGACGCCATCTGCGGGAGGGTCTTCTCACCGCTAAAGGTCAGATAGTAACCCATTGCGAAGAAGTTTGGCTGCTCGCGAGTCAGCGCTTCGTCCAGAATCGCCTTGATGGCAGTCAGCGCATTGACGGTCTCCGCAAAGGATGCCTTACCCTTCTGCGCCTTGAGGACGGTACCGCGCTTCAGCGCGTCACGCTTAGCCTGCTGCAGTTCTTTGTCGTCGGTCATCGCGGCAACCTTGCCGGTGACGATCGCCACCAGCTCTTCTGCACGGTCGGAAACGACCCAGTCGTTCACCGATTGAGTAGCCAGATCGCAAACGCGGGAGATACGGTACGCGCCGTCGCTCAGCGCGTTCTTTTCGATCTCGAAGAGAATGGTGCCGATTTCGGTGGACGCTTCCTCTGCAGCCTGATGAGCTTCGTTGTACGCGCCCTCCAGCTCCAGATGCTTATATTCGAACTTATCGAAGCTCTTGCACTTGTTGGTCAACTCGGCCGCCTTGGCGGAATCGCCCTGTGCCAACGCCTCGATCATTCTGCGATTCAACGCCTTCAGATAGGTATTGAAGGCAGCACGGCTCTCTCTTTGGCGCGCTTTGCCTTTGAGCACCATCGCTTCGGTCAACTGCTTACCGATCTTGACGATGGGGTTCAAACTGGACATAGGATCCTGGAAGATCATGGCGATCTTGTCGCCGCGGATCTTGTGGAACTCGTCCTCGGTGATCTGCAGAAGATCCTGTCCGTCGTATATGATCTCGCCGCCCTCGATGATAGAGTTGCCGGCAAGAATGCCCAGGATCGCCTTCGAAGTAACCGATTTACCGGAGCCGGACTCGCCGACGATGGCAAGAGTCTCGCCCTTAGCCAGATCGAAATTGATACCGCGAACCGCCTGCACCTTACCGTTGGAGGTGCGGAAGGAGATCGTCAGATCTTTTACGTGAAGTTTATTTTCCATATCAGCCGTCAACTCCTCTCGTAGCGGGGTTAAATGCATCTCTGAGACCGTTACCGAACAGGTTAAAGGAAATCAGGAGCAAGGAGATAAAGATGGACGGGAACAGCATTGCGTGAGGCGCGGAAGTCATCGCCGTCTGACCCTGAGATGCCAGCGTACCGATGGAAGTACCGAAAGTATCCTGAAGATTGATAATACCCAGGTAAGTCATACTCACCTCCGAGCTGATGACGCTGGGGATCACCAGCGCACAGCTGGTGATGATGGTACCAAGGGAGTTGGGGAAGATATGCTTGAACATCAGACGCCAGTCGGATGCACCCAGCGTTCTGGCCGCCAGCACGAACTCCTGACTCTTGAAGCGGTAGAACTGCTTACGGGTCAGCGCTGCCATGCTGATCCAGCCGGTTAAAATGAAGGCAAAACCGAAGGAGACGACGATGGGCACCTTTTGCGACAGGTGGAGCTGGAACAGCGTCGCCACCACGACGAAAGGAACGCCCGACAGGATATCGGCTATACGGTCCAGCACCATATCGATCAGACCGCCGTAATAACCCTGGATCGCGCCGTAGATCGCGCCGATGGTCAGATTGATCGCCGCAACAATGACTGCAAAGATCAACGAGAAGCGTGCGCCCACACCGATTGCGGTGAAGAGGCACTGACCCAGCGTATTGGTACCGAAAATATAGATCGGCTCGTGATACTCTCCGGTATCCTCCCACAGCTCAAACTGGTAGAAATTGTAATAGCAGACGCGTGCGTGAACGGAACCGGATTTTTCATAGTAGTAGATATAATCGCCGGGGTCACTTTCGATCCGAAGGCTGTCGTAGGGAATGATGTCTGCCATTTCGCTGTTGGTGGAGTAAACGGGGATAAAGTTGCCATCCTCGTCCAGCTCGGGGGTTCCGCGGGCATCGGAAACAGCGTACCAAATATTGGCATTATCCTTGATATCCATGATGTCCTTCGATTCCACGTAAGGATAGAGCACCTGGATACCGGTCTCGTTCTGGAATTCGATGATCTTTTCCAGACGTTCGTAGGGCAGCGTACGGTAAACCACGCCGCGCTCGTAGTACTTGTTGTTTTCCAGCTTGTAATAGGTGACGTCGATCCATCTGCCGCGCCACTTTTCCTGCTGCACGGATTCTCCGACGATTTCGATGACGGGATTCATACCGGTCTCCACGCCAATTGCCTGCCAAGCCAGCAGCTGCTCCTCGGACTGGCTTTCGTGGGTCACAGCGCCGTCAAAAATACCCCAGCCCAAATCGGCAATTGCTCTGATGAAGGGAGGATGATTTTTGTAGGTAGCGTCCATATCGTTAACGTCGTTGGGCGAAATGAGAGGCGATACGATGGAGAAGACGACGAGAAACAGCAGGATCCATGCAGCAACTACCGA
Organism: uncultured Lachnospiraceae bacterium; assembly: GCA_964519075.1. GTDB lineage: Bacteria > Bacillota > Clostridia > Oscillospirales > CAG-272 > CAKSQF01. The sequence goes on along the minus strand of CAZFJJ010000166.1, from coordinate 1,278 downwards.
TGACTTGTTCTTCTTGAAGCGAAGCATCGCATCTGCAAAGTAGCCGCGGGACTTCGTCTCCAGTTTTTTATCGTGAAGCTCTGTATTCAGCTGCTGAAATTCAAACATTTCCTGCGGAATGTGTTCGTATTGAGTATTATCCATGATTTTTCCTTTTCCCGATCCCTGCCTGAACGGCACGGTGGGAAATCATTCTCCTTTCCGCCTTACTTTTTTGAACCCATACGGATTCTGGGATCGATAAAGCCGTAGCTGATGTCCACCACGATACCCGCAGCCAATCCGATCGTCGTGTAGAACGCGGTGATCATGATAAACAACGGATAGTCGGGCGCGTTGATCGCATTGATATACAGCTGGCCGACGCCGGGGATCGAGAAGATCTTCTCAATAACCAACGAACCCGACATAATGCCGATAAAGTTTCCGAAGATGGAGGGCAGGATGACCACCATACAGTTTTTGAGTGCATGGCGAACCGTAGCCTGCGTCTTGGTCAGACCCTTGGTGCGGGCAAGCAGCATAAACTCACTGGTCAGCACCTCGGTCAACTCGGCACGGGTGGTTCTGGTGAATCCCGCGATCACGCCGAAGGACAGCGCCATTACCGCAGGCAGCATGGAAACGAACATACTCCACGAGAAATAATCGGTTCCCGACTTCATCAGGAAGGGCAGCCACCCCAGCTTATACGAGAATATATATTGTATCAAGAACGCATATACGAATGACGGTACTGATATGACCACCATCGTCAGCGTAGAAATTGCATGGTCAATCCAGGTATTTTTCTTCAGAGCGGCAAAAATACCCAGCAGTATACCGATCGGTATACTAAGCAAGATCGAATACAGATTGACGATAACCGTTGCGGGCATCTTATCAATGAATAGACTAAATACGTCTTTTCCGACGTAGAGCTTGTCCGACAAGCCCCAATCCCACTTGGTAAACACGTCTTTCAGGAAAATGCCAAACTGCACGAGAATCGGCTTGTCGTAGCCCATTGCCTCTCGTCTGGCTTCAATTACCTCTTTGTGAGGATCCTCGGGCGCCACAGTGGGGAGTGGCAGCAACCGGATCAACACAAAGCACATGCCGATGATGACAAACAGCGTCAACAGCATGAACAAGACTCTTTGTATGGTATATTTGAGCATAATAGTTCCTCCCGGTTCTTCACATCCTGTGGTACTACCCACAAATTAGCCGGTTCTTTCGTTAGTAGTATCTCAAAAAACGCAAAAAACAATCAATTCATCCAAAGCGACGGATTAC
>CAZFJJ010000165.1:0-4451 GCA_964519075.1 uncultured Lachnospiraceae bacterium | reverse complement strand
CGGCAACTTTGAAGCCGTAGGGCTTTTTGTTTTTTCATTTACAATGCCTGTTCGATCCAAATACTCATACAGCGAAAGGAATCTACTATGATACTCAGCGGATCCCAAATTCTCATCGAAGCCCTGCTGGAGCAGGGGACAGACACCGTTTTCGGCTATCCCGGAGGAACGGTGCTGAACATCTACGACGAGCTTTACAAAAGCTCCGATCGGATCAATCACATCATCTCGGCTCACGAGCAGGGCGCGGTTCACGCCGCAGACGGCTACGCCAGAGCATCCGGCAAGGTGGGCGTGGTCATCGCCACCTCCGGTCCCGGTGCCACCAACCTGGTCACCGGTATTGCCAACGCTTATCTGGACAGCACCCCCATCGTTGCCATCACCGGCAACGTAGGCAGAAGCCTGATCGGCCGTGACTCCTTCCAGGAGGTGGACATCAAGGGCATCACCATGCCCATCACCAAGCACAACTTCCAGGTGCAGTCCACCGAGGAGCTGGCAGACACCGTCCGCAAGGCCTTCAAGATCGCCCGCAGCGGCAGACCCGGCCCCGTGCTCATCGATATCCCCAAGGATATCCAGATCGCAACTGCCGAGTACACTCCCTCATCTCCCCTGCCCTCAGATAAGGCTCCCTACGCCTATGAAAGCGACATCGCCGCAGCAGCGAAGATGATCGCCGAGTCGAAGAAGCCCTACGTTTACTGCGGCGGCGGCATCATCAACGCTGCGGCAGGCAACGAGATCGCCGCATTGGCGGACGCCATCGATGCGCCCATCGGCTTCTCCATGATGGGTCTGTCAGCAGTTGACTCCACCCATCCCCGCGCACTGGGCATGGTGGGTATGCACGGTCACTACGCCGCTACCAAGGCGATGTACGAGTCCGATCTGATCCTAGCGCTGGGCATCCGCTTCTCCGACCGCGCCACCGGCGACAAGTCGAAGTTTGCTACCGGCGCAAAGATCATCCACATCGACATCGACAACGCTGAGCTGAACAAGAACATCTCCTGTCATTTGGGCATCAATGCCGACGTGAAGGAGACCGTCTCCCGCATTCTGGAGTGCATCGCTCCCGCTCCCCGTCCCGAATGGGCAGAGCAGGTTGCCTCCTTCCGCAAATATGAGGAAGACAACCTCTATCTGGGCAAGGGCGAGCTGACCCCCTATCAGATCATTGACGCCGTGATGGAGCACACCGATCCCGAAATGCCCATCGCCACCGACGTGGGTCAGCATCAGATGTGGGCGGCACAGCGCTGCAAGCTGGTCTCTCCCCGCACCTTCGTTTCCTCCGGCGGTCTGGGCACTATGGGCTACGGCATGGGCGCCGCCATCGGTGCCTGCGTGGCAACCGGTAAGCGCACCGTCCTCTTCACCGGCGACGGTAGCTTCGGCATGAATCTGAACGAGATGGCAACCGCCGTTTCCCAGAACCTGCCTTTGGTGGTCATGCTGATGAACAACGGCGTGCTGGGCATGGTTCGCCAGTGGCAGACCCTCTTCTTCGGTCAGCGCTACTCCCAGACCACCCTGGATCGCAAGACCGATTTCGTAGCACTGGCCAAGGCCTTCGGCGCGGAAGGCTACGCAGTCACCAACAAGGACGAGCTGGACGCGGCGCTGGAGAAAGCGTTCGCCGCAGACGGTCCCGTTCTCTTGGACTGCCGAATCGATCAGGACGAAATGGTCATGCCCATGATCCCGCCCAACGGCAGTATCACCGATATTCTGGTCAATCTGAAGAACTGATCGGGAGAAAGGAGAATACCCATGAAAAAATACATCGTAGGAATGCTGGTAGCCAACGAAGCCGGCGTTCTGACCCGCATTTCGGGTCTCTTTGGCAGACGCGGCTTCAACATCGCCTCTCTGACCGTCGGCGAGACCGAAGATCCCGCCCTCTCCCGTATGACCGTCACCTTCACCGGTGACGACTACACCCGCGATCAGGTGATCCGTCAGGCAGCCAAGTGCGTGGACGTGGAGTACATCAAGGAGCTTCCTCTGGAAAAGTGCATCTCCCGCGAGCTGGTGATGCTGAAGGTCGCCACCGACGACGCCGATATGCGCAAGGACGTTATGGACGCCATCGCCGCCTTCAAGGCCAAGCAGATCGACTACTCCTCCCGCTCCGTAGTGGTGGAGCTGACCGGCGAGTCCGCCAAGATCGACTCCTTCATCGAGCTGATGAAGCCCTACGGCATCTTGGAGCTTTGCCGTACCGGTACGGTCGCCATGGACAGAGGCACCACCTGCCTCAAGGACGCGTAAAACCCACCCCGAGATCTTGTGGGGGAAGTGGATAAAGCGGTGTGATACCCTCTCCGTCACGCCCGACGGGCGTGCCACCTCTCCCAAAGGGAGAGGCTAACCCAAGGCTCTCCCTCCGGGAGAGCTGTCCCTGCAGTAAGCCGCAAAGCGGCGTCTGCAGGGACTGAGAGGGCATACAACAGCACCTCGCCACCCCACCGATCCCTCGGTTCGTTTTATATAAATCAAAAAATCTATCATTTCATATTTTAAGGAGATTTGAAAATTATGGCAGCAGTAATGTATTACGAAAAAGATTGTGACCTTTCCCTTCTGGACGGCAAGACCGTTGCGGTCGTCGGCTACGGCTCTCAGGGTCACGCACACGCACAGAACCTCCGCGACAGCGGTGTGAAGGTCATCATCGGTCTGTACGAGGGCTCTAAGTCCGCAGTCCGCGCGGCGGCTGACGGCTTCGAGGTCTACAACACCGAGGACGCAGTGAAGAAGGCTGACATCGTCATGATTCTGGTCAATGACGAAAAACAGGCTACCCTCTACAAGAACTGCATCGCTCCCTACCTCAGAGACGGCATGACCCTCTGCTTCGCACACGGCTTCAACATCCACTTCAAGCAGATCGTGGTTCCCTCCACCATCAACGTCATCATGATCGCCCCCAAGGGTCCCGGTCACACCGTTCGTTCTCAGTACGTCAAGGGTCAGGGCGTTCCCTGTCTGGTTGCCGTTGAGCAGAACGCTACCGGCAACGCCCACGACATCGCGCTGGCTTACGCTCTGGGCATCGGCGGCGCACGCGCAGGCGTTCTGGACACCACCTTCCGTGAAGAGACCGAGACCGACCTGTTCGGCGAGCAGGCAGTTCTCTGCGGTGGCGTGACCGCTCTGATGCAGGCAGGCTTCGAGACTCTGGTTGAGGCAGGCTACAAGCCCGAAAACGCTTACTTCGAGTGCATCCACGAAATGAAGCTGATCGTTGACCTGATCTTCGAAAAGGGCTTTGCAGGTATGCGCTACTCGGTATCCGACACCGCTGAGTACGGCGACTATGTTACCGGGCCCCGCATCATCACCGCCGAGACCAAGAAGGAAATGAAGCGCGTTCTGACCGAGATCCAGAACGGCACCTTCGCCCGCAACTGGATCCTGGAGAACCAGGCAAACCGTCCCTTCTTCAACGCTACCCGTAAGCTCAACGCCGAAATCCAGCTGGAGCAGGTAGGCGCTGACCTGCGCTCCAAGATGAACTGGGGCACCAAGGAAGAGATCATCAAGGAAGAGGTTTAATGTAGGGACTACACGGTAGGAACCTACTTATCTTCTCGTTCTACGACCCTCTCCGTCGCTACGCGACACCTCCCCCGGAGGGGGGAGGCTCACGCAAAACGCTCCCTTATGGGGAGACGAACGCAAGGCTCTCCCTCAGGGAGAGCTCCCGCGTAGCGGGTGAGAGGGTCCCTTCAAAGACTCCGACAAGGGAGAAAGCTCCGTTTTCTCTTTTCTCCGAATGTTTGAAGAAAGGCAACAATCTTTCTAATAAAGATTAAATGGTACATAAAATGCGTTCCGATATTATGAAAAACGGCCCTGACCGTGCGCCGCAGCGTTCGCTCCTCAAGGCCAACGGCTACACCGACGAGCAGATCAAAAAGCCCCTGATCGGCGTGGTCAACTCCTTCAACGAGATCGTACCCGGTCACTCCCATCTCAACACCATCGCCCGCGCGGTGAAGGACGGCGTCCTTGCGGCAGGCGGTACTCCCATGGAGTTCAACACCATCGCAGTTTGCGACGGCATCGCTATGGGTCACGAGGGCATGAAATACTCGCTGGTCACCCGCGAGCTGATCGCCGACACGGTGGAGTGTATGGTCAAAGCCCACGCGCTGGACGGCTTGGTATTCATCCCCAACTGTGACAAGATCGTGCCCGGTATGCTGATTGCCGCCGCACGTCTGAACATCCCCGCTATCTTCTGCTCGGGCGGCCCGATGCTGTCGCTGAACGACGACTGCGGTAAGGCAATGGACTTGAACACCGTATTCGAGGCGGTAGGCGGCTATATGCAGGGCACCGTTTCCAAGGAAAAGCTGGACTACGTGGAAGAATACGCCTGTCCCGGCTGCGGCTCCTGCTCGGGTATGTTCACCGCAAACTCCATGAACTGCCTC
>CAZFJJ010000164.1:0-4482 GCA_964519075.1 uncultured Lachnospiraceae bacterium | reverse complement strand
TGACGGTATGTGGCAATTTCTTTGTGGCAAAGCTCATTCTGAAAATGAAGCGAGAGTTGTTTCGCTATATGAGATTTATGCGTTAGATAATACGATCGTACAGATCGCTGATTTGCCATACGGCTATATTGCAATGCGAGAAAGTATCGAATCTAATTGGACCGTAAGAAAGAATTAATTTCGTTGTTTTTAACGAAATTCTATAAAATGCTTTGCATGATCACAAGCAAGAGGCACCTACCTGCTTTTCGGGTAGATGCCTCTTGTATTTTCTTATTTTTTATTGTACCGCTCCAGCTGGATCATGCCGAATGCCATTGCATCGGCAAGACCGTTTCGCTCGAACTGCTTGACCATGCGCTCGTGGGGAGCCTTGGTCATATCGGTGCTGACGATCTGCCCCAGGATCTTGTCGGGGACCTCGACCTTTACGCTCGGGTCGGCAGCGGCGATGGTTTTGTTGGTTAATATCATTAAAAAGAGCACGTACTTGTCGTCGGTGCTTCCGTAGCAGATGAGATTGTTCTCGCGCACCAGCGGCAGATTCTGATAGACCAGGTACTTACCCTGGATCGTGGACTGTGCCATTTGTATTCCCCCTTATTGATTTGAAATTATATACATAATATTATACAGCACACGATCGTAAAAATCAAGACCAAATTGTAAATTATTTGAGGATCGGCGGCTTTTTTTCGGTAGAAACCCCCGAAAACAGGCAAATAACGCGATCTCTCGTCTCGGAGAAGGCGTACTCTGCGGTGATCTGCGGAGCTTTGGCGGCGTTGGACGGGCGGGTGACAATCGTGATCTCGCTTTTCTTGGCGACGGTTCGCAGGAGGGCTCTTCCCCGCTCGTTTGCGGCAAGCAGATGCGCATAGTGAGGTAGATCCGTTGGTGCGGCGGCAGGCGTCCCGAGATAGCTGTGCCAGAGCGCACGGCGCACGCGGGCGGCGGTGAAATGCTTGGAGGTTGTTTTTTCCACTACCTCGGCGACCGTCCGCGAGCGGACGGCGGCGGCGGTCAGACGGGATGCCAGTTCCCTGTTGCACTCTGCGGTGGCGGCGATCCCATCGACGGGAGTGAGCAACAGATGTGCGATCAGCGCCCGATCGACGGAGTCCTGCGAGATCCCGAAAGAGGCGCTGAGCGCGTCGATCGTCGCGGGCGGAACAAGCTCCCGTAATGCGGTAAAATCACGCTCCTGCAGCGCTCTGCGCGCCTTAGTGGCGGAGTAACCGGGGCTACGGTGCAAAACCAGCGGTGTAATCGTTCGGATATGGGAAAGGTAGGCGACGCCCAGCAGATCGTTGGGGGCGAGCTTGGGAAGCGGTTCGCCGGTCAGATGCAAATACGCCATCTCCCGCTGAGCGGCGAAGGAAAGATCGGGGCGCGCTTCGGCGGCTTCGCCTACCGCTCGATCAAATTCGGGCGAAGCGATCACGCGGGCAATTTTCGCAAGCTCGTCCACGTCACCGGTCTCGCTTCCGAAGGCGAGGTAGTCGATGCTGCCGAGTCCCTCGAGGATCGCCATAGCTCCCGCGGCAAAGCGGTCGGCGCCCGACATACACCACGGAAACGGCAGCTCCAGCACCAGATCGGCTCCTTCTGAGAGTGCAATGGAGGCACGAGTCTCCTTGGGCAGGACGGCAGGGCCGCCGCGCTGAACGAAGGAGCCGCTCATCAGCGCGACGATACAAGCGTCTTCGCCCTCTTCTGACAGCCTCTCGCGCACCGAGCGCAGCTGGAGGCTATGTCCAAAATGAAAGGGATTATATTCACAAATAATGCCGACGGTTTTCATCATGCTGCCCCCTTTCGACTTTTTTTAAAAACTTTTGAGAAATCTTCCCGTAACCCTTGCATTTGCAAAACAAAAGGTGTATAATGAAGATTGATGAAATCAAACAAGCAGGATCGTATGCCGTTTTGCTCTACCGCATTATAGCATACGGCTCTGAAAATGTCAAGTCCCGGAGGTTATTATGAATGTATTAGTTGTCAACGCCGGCAGTTCTTCTCTGAAGTATCAGCTCATTGATACCGACACCGGCGCAGTAAGAGCAAAAGGTCTTTGTGACCGCATCGGTATTCCCGGCTCCCGTATCGACCACAAGACCGCAGACGGCACCAAGTGGTCCAAGGAGATCGAGATGCCCAATCACAGCGTGGCTACCAAGATCCTGGTAGAGGTGCTGACCGATCCCGAAATCGGCTGCATCAAGGACATGAGTGAGATCGAGGCCATCGGTCACCGCGTGGTTCACGGCGGCCCTTATTTCTCCGAATCGATCCTGGTTACCGACGAGGTGATCGAGATTCTGAAGAAGTGCACCGACTTCGCTCCCCTGCACACCGGTCCCCACCTGATGGGTATCGCAGGCTGCACCAGCGTTATGCCTACCACTCCCCAGGTGTTGGTATTTGATACCGCTTTCCATCAGACTATGCCTGAGTGCGCGTATACTTATCCCATCTCTGCCGAAATCGCCGAGAAGTATCAGATCCGCCGTTACGGCGCGCACGGTACCTCTCACCGCTATGTTTCCGGCGTGATGAACGAGATCCTGAACAAGGAAGACAGCAAGGTCGTTACCTGCCATCTGGGCAACGGTTCCTCCATCTCTGCCGTAAAGGGCGGCAAGGTCATCGACACCTCTATGGGCTTCACTCCCCTGGACGGTCTGATGATGGGTACCCGCTGCGGCGCCATCGACCCTGCTATCGTGACCTACGTAATGGATCGCGAGGGGATGACTCCCGACGAAATGAACAACTATATGAACAAGAAGAGCGGCTTTTTGGGTGTGACCCACGGCTTCTCCTCTGACTGCCGCGATCTGGAAGCAGCGATCGCCGCAGGTCCCGAAGATCCCCACTATGCGGACGCTAGCCGTGCCATCAACGTTTGGGCTTATCAGATCAAGAAGTTCATCGGCTCCTACGCTGCAGCAATGAACGGTCTGGACGCCATCGTCTTCACCGCAGGCATCGGCGAGAACAACGTTCGTCTGCGTGCACTGATCTGCGAGAATATGGAATTCTACGGCATCAAGATCGATAACGAGGCAAACGCAGGCGGTGCAGGCTCTGCTATTGCTAAGAAGATCTCCGCAGACGACTCCAAGGTTGCCGTCTATCTGATCCCCACCAACGAAGAGCTGATGATCGCACAGGACACCGCCCGCATCGCAGGCGCACTGTAAGGATCGACTTCGCTATACGCCCGAAAGCCTTTTGTAAAAGGCTTTCGGATCATCCTAAAACTTTCATATTGGCTCGGCAAATGCTTGCCGAGCCGTTTTTTTGTCTTGGGGTGGCTGAGATTGATGCTCTTTCGCATATAGTGGTGTGGGGGGGATTTGATGAAATTGCACCTGTCACCTTTGACGCTGATCTATTTTGCGTTATGCCTGCTGTTTTCTCACAATTTGACGCTCGCAGCGGTCAGTAGTGCCGTGCTGATCCACGAGCTGACCCATCTGATCGTACTGTGGATGACAGGTGGAGCTGCCACTTCACTGACTGTTACTCCGATGGGGCTTTCGATGGAGCGTGTAGGCTTGCTTTCGCACCCGGGGGAGCTCCTGTTATCGTTATCAGCACCGCTTGCGAATCTTCTGCTTGCTGCACTTTATGCGCATCTCACGCTGGATGCTTGCACGATAGAAGCTAATCTGGGATTTGGACTTTTGAACCTGCTTCCGATCTATCCGCTGGACGGCGGAAAAGCGCTTGCATCGCTACTGAGCGTACGGCTGGATCGCGATACGACCGAGCGGATCGTATCGCGGGTATCCATGTTTTTTCTTCTTCTCTTTTGGCTATTGGCGGTTGCGGTCGCGCTGGTTACGAGCGGCGGTCTTTCCATGCTGCTTCTGTCGGTGGGTTTATTTTGGTCGGTTGCCGACGTCGGTGAGCCGTTCAAATAATTTCGCAGAAATATTGCAAAATCTATTGCATTCTTATGCAAAATTTGATATAATAAATCGAATTTTATATTATCCGGGAGGTAATAATAGTAAGAGAATGAAAGAAACAGTCATGCAGGCGAGCGATGGTGTTCTGATTCGTCTCGAGAACGTCTCCAAGAGCTTCGACGGTGAGGTAATCCTCGATCATATCGATCTTGAGATCAAGCACAACGAATTTGTAACGCTGCTCGGTCCCTCCGGATGTGGTAAAACTACTACGCTCCGGATTATCGGCGGTTTTGTGGACGCCGATGAAGGCAATGTCTATTTCGAAGGAAAAAAGATCAACGACGTTCCCCCTTATCAGCGGAACATCAATACCGTATTCCAGAGATATGCACTTTTCCCCCATTTGAACGTGTACGAGAACATTGCGTTCGGTCTTCGTCTGAAAAAGATGTCCGACGCAGAGATCCGTGAAAAAGTGAAGGCGATGCTTGCGATGGTGAATCTGAAGGGATTCGAAAAGCGTAGCATCACCGCACTGTCCGGCGGTCAGCAGCAGCGC
>CAZFJJ010000163.1:0-4493 GCA_964519075.1 uncultured Lachnospiraceae bacterium | reverse complement strand
TTTACATGTCGGTTTATGTCGCATCTTTTCTTTTGCTATTGTACGGTATTGCCTTTATTAAAAAGCCGACAAATGCTTGTCGGCCCGGTCATTATTTTTCTGATTTTTTCGAAAGGAACTTATGATGAAAAAAGCGTTATCGCTCCTGCTGATCGCAGCATCGCTGCTTTGTACCGCCTGCGGAGGGGACACGGTTGGCGAAACCTCTGCCGCTACCGAGACCACCACCGCCGAGCCCGAGATTACCCTGACCCCCGCCCAGCAGACGCTGGCCGACGTACAGGCCGAGATCGACGCGTTGGCAGGCAGCCTAAACTCTCTCGACGCCGTTGAAAAGATGCGCGATCTGGTCTGGCAGGAATACGTTGCCAATATCAAGGCCAACCAGTCCTCCCGCAAGAACGAGATCAAGAAAAATCAGACCACCAAGATCAAGATCGGCGGCGTTACCATGAAGATAATGACCCGCGTGGTGGGCAGTGCTCCCGAGGACGGCTATCCCCTGTTTCTTATCTACCACGGCGGCGGATACGATCCCAACGATCAGTACAACGAGTCCCAGTGGTCGGGCATGGCGGAGCGCTACGACGACGTCCCCGGCATTTACTGCTCCATCCGCTCGGTCAGCGACAACGAGGTCAGCGGCCAGATCTTCTCCACCGACATCTCCTGGAAGTTCTACGACCGCATCATCGAAGACTGCATCGTTTATATGAAGGCCAACCCCAATCAGGTCTACATCGTGGGCTACTCCGCAGGCGGCAACGGTGTGTATCAGATCGCCCCCCGCATCACCGACCGCCTGGCTGCGGCTACCATGTCGGCAGGGCATCCCGAGGGCATCGACCTGACCAATCTGTATAACCTTCCCTTCTATCTGCAGGTGGGCGAGCTGGACAGCGCGTACAGCCGCAACACCATCACCGTCGAATACGAGCAAAAGCTGGACGCACTGGCCGCGCAGTACGGCGGCGGCTACTATCATAAGTGCTTCGTGCACTATAACACCGAGCACGGCGCGGTAGGCGACTACCTGTCAGGTCAGACGGTCATCGCCGACAACGCCGCATGGCTCACCGCACAGCAAAACGGCAACGCTTACACCGGCGGCACCGTACAGACCGAGACCCACGCCGCCAAGCTGATGACCACCCATACCCGCGATCCGCTCCCCGAGCGGGTCATCTGGAACGTCTCCACCACCTATCAATCCAATAATAAACGCGGGATTCACGCCTTCTATTGGATCTCCACCGCCGCAACCTCCGGCACGATCGACGCGTCCTACGACAAAGCTACCAACACGATCACCATTTCCGAATGCACGGTGCGCCGCGCCGACGTCACCGTCTATCTGAACGAGGATATGGTGGATCTTTTCTCTCCCGTAAAGATCGTCATGCCCGACGGCACGGTCGAGGAGTTCACTCCCGAGCTATCGCTAGATCTGCTCCGCGAGACCACCAAGGAGCGGGGCGACCCCAACTATCAGTTCTGCGCCTCCTACACCTTCAAGATCAAATAAAACACAGCGGAGCACCTTTCGGTGCTCCGCTCAGCGTTATTGGGGTTGATTATCGCTCATACTTACGCTTCGGGAAGGGTAACGGTAATTCCGCCGATCTTCTCGACCTTGATGGACATAGAGCCGGTCATGGACATACCGCTTTCTTCCATAGCGACCTTCGCGTAGATCTCGAAGGTGCCGTCCTCGTTAACCTGGATGTAGCCCTCGGTCATGGTCATGCCGTCCGCGGTGATAGAGGTGTCAGCCTTCATCTCATACCGGCGGGTCTCCGCGTTGTACTCACCGTAGTTGGCGGACTTGAACAGTTCCTCGTACGCTTCCAGGGAGGAATCGTCGGTATAATCCGCGATGGGCATATCGGTAACGTCCCATCCATCACCGTCCTTGGTATAAGTGATCGCTTTTTCGTCAGTAAGCTCTACGTAGTACTCGGTAGTAGTAGTAGAACCGAATATCTCCATATCCATAACGACGTGGGTGTTATCACCCTGGCCTTCAACGGTAGCGGTAGAGGTCATCAGGTCGTCGATCTCAATCGTCATAGTCAGCTTGGCGCTATCGGCATTCTCTACTTTGTTATAGATCTCCTCGGGAGTGGGGATCGTTTCGCCGCAGGAAACAAGGCTTCCCACCAACAGGAGCGCGGACAGTGCAAGCGACAGGGGTTTGAACAGTTTCATCATTTCATTTTCCTCACTTTCTTAACACGATGCGTGTTGTACACATTGTAGCACAAAACCGCCGACTTGTCAACTATTTTTTCACAAAACCGTCACGAACCTATCACACAACGCAAAATCCCAACGCCATGGGCGTTGGGAAAACGTTTATACCTCGGGGATTGTAATCGCCGCACCACCCTGACGGAAGGTGATAGTCGCGCCGCCATATACCGGAAGGCTATCCACGGTTTTCGACACCACTGCGGTAAGACAGTAAGACCCGTCCTCAAGAATCATGATTTCTACGTCGTTGAAGGTCATATCCTCGAATTCTACCGACGCGGTTTTGTACATCCGATAGTTCCCGTCCTCCTTGTAGTAAAGCGCGTCGCTGAAAAAGTCCGCAAAGCCGGAGGAAGTAGCCGTATTTAACAGCTGGTGAAGGCTTTCCTTACCCCACGTTCCGTCTGCATTTTCGGTGTAGATCCAACGGACACCGTCTACGGTATCCACGTAATATTCGTCCCCAGACTTCGCGCCAAACGACTCGGTTTCCATAGAAACGTGGCTTCGTTCGCCGTCTTCCTCTATAATGGTGGTGGAGCACTGGATATTATCAAAATTGATCACCAGCTCCACGCGCATATTTTCCGAGCTCTCAATCATCCCGAAAATTTCCGCGGGCGTAGGCGTTTCCTCGGAACAGGCCGTCAGAGTGCAAAGCAGCAGTAGAGCGGCGGCGATCATCGCAATATATTTTCTCATAAATTAGTTCCTCGCTTTCATCGCACGAAGGTGCTCTTATAGTATGCAGGAAAACGACGATTTTGTCAAGAGTTTTTCGGAAAATCATCGTGAAAATATGGGACTGTCGGCGCAGTCCCATAAGTCGTTATTCGTTCAAGAGATAGGAATACTCCAATCTCAGCGTATCGCCCTCGCTGAGGAAGCTGTCGGCATAGGCGAAGCGAACACCGTCGCAGTCCATGACGCCGTTACCGCGCTTGATGCGGATGTTCTCGGCTTTCTCGGGAATGGCTTGGTAGTACATATCCTTCTGATCCGTTCGGACTGTCCCCTGTGTTACCTTGCAGCGATAGAGATTGTAGGCTTCTTTGGCTCGTTCTGTGGTGACCAATTCATCCACTGCCCATGCAATGTAAAACCATTGACTGGGATAGAGCTGATCAATATGACGAATACTGAGGCACTTGGCTCCGTCCCTCGACACTTGGGTAAAGGGCAGTTCTGTACCGTAATTATCTGCAAAGAGTCGGATTTCGCCTTCGTCCTCCTCATAGATTACAAAATCCCCTTCCGGAAGATCGCCGCCTATCGCTTTAAGGCGCACATTCGTTTCCTCCACATTAGGCATAGGTTCACAAATTCCCGCATAGATCATCTTTTCTTCGGGGAAATGAATGATAAATCTGCTACGTTCATCCTCAGGTCCAAAGGTCAGCTTCTGCACCAGCTTTTTCATAGCGGTTGCCATCCTGCGACAGGTGGGGCAGGTGGAGAGGTGTCCCTCCACCTCGGCAAGCTTTTCATGGGACAAGAGTCCCTTGGCGTACAAAAAGAGTCTGTCTTTGCAAAATTCGTGTTCAATATTCTTGTTTTCCATAGAATTGTTCCTCCTCAATAGGTTGGGAGAGAGCTTCACTCCCAGTATGCTTCTGATTTTCTCGGTTGCCGCGTTGCCTCCGCTCTTGACCGATCCCACGGGCATTTGCAGCCGATCCGCCGTCTCTTCCAGTGATCGCCCCTCGATAAAGCGGCAGGTGAAGATGGCTTTTTGCTTTTTTGGCAACATCTGCAATGCCAGCAGGATGGATTGCACCGATTCCTTCTCGATGAACCGCTCCTCGGGCGTGGGAGACGGATCGGGGAGATAGGTGTAGAGATCATCCTGCTCGTCGGTGGCCAGATCCAGCGACAAGGGCGGCAGAGACGAGCCGCTTCTTCGATAGTGATCCTTCAGCGTATTCTGCAGGATCCGCATGAGCCACGCCCGAATCTTGCCGTCCTCGCTGTACCGTTCCCCTTGGTAGGCACGGGCGGCTTTCAGCAGAGCTTCCTGCACGATGTCCTCGGCAAGGTCGGCGCCGACCTTGCCCGCTGCATGGCGGAGCATCCATTCGCGGTTTTCTCTTGCGATGAGTTCGAAGGATTCTTTGATATATCTCACCTCCTGTGTCAGATTCCGAGGTCCGGACTTTCGGTATCTGACTACCATAACGCAGATTTTCCCGAAAGGTTCGGCTTTCTATGAAAATTTTCGAAAAAATTGAAAAAAAGCACAA
>CAZFJJ010000162.1:0-4510 GCA_964519075.1 uncultured Lachnospiraceae bacterium | reverse complement strand
CGGACTATATAAGTGAAAGCATTGATCAATCGCTTGGAGAAACAGATGAAAAAACAAGACTTGCTAAAATATTTTGACGACTACTTGCTTGATAAGCTATTTGGCTTTTGTTATGCAAGAACAAATGACAGCTACGAGGCAGAAGAACTATGCTCAGATATAATCTATGCCCTCGTTAAAGCTGCCCATAGTGACGGAGAGATTGAAAGCGTATATCCGTTTATTTGGAGAGTGGCTCGTAATGTTTATGCCGATTTTTCAAATGATCGAAGAAAACGCGCGGAAACTATCTATGAAGGCGATTCGGAAGAAATCTTGCTCGGTGTTGCAGAAGAAGACACTTCTGATGATACCGCAGAATTATTAACTTCTGTATATCGTAGAATAGCTTTTTTGACAAAGGCATATCGTGAAGTAATGATAACGTTTTACATAGACGGTCTTTCCACCGCTCAGATAGCGAAGAAACAAGGCACAAGTGAAGGTGCTGTTCGTCAAAGGCTCTTTTCAGCAAGACAAAAGATCAAAAGTGAGGTAGAAGAAATGAGAGAAACTTATAATAAGCCCGTAGCGCTTGATAAAATTGATTACGTGATTTGGGGAACGGGTAGTCCTGCGTGGGGAGATCCTCGTAACGTATGCACGAGAATGTTCTCAAATCATATCGTTTGGCTTTGCCACAAGAAGCCCATGAAAGCTTCTGAAATTGCAGAGGAACTGAACGTTCCCACCATTTACGTTGAAGAAGAACTTGAAATCCTCCGCAAAGGCGAAAATGGAAAGTACGGTTTTCTTCGTCGCTTGGAAAACGGCAAATATGCACTTAATTTCATTTTGCTTGATAAGGATGTATTTGAAAAAGCAAATGCAATTTATACAGAGCAGTTGCCAAAGATCTGCGAAACCATATCAAACTATATTGAGAAACATAAAGCAGAGTACCTTGCCTTCCCGTATTTGAACAAGAAAGTTGATATGAATCTTATCCTTTGGCAGCAGATATTCCATATTGCTGATGCCTTCTCGTATTGTGTTAAGTGTGCTTTGAAGAAAGATCATTTTGCGGATGTTGAAGAAACAGATCGTCCGTTTAGTGTATTTGGATATGTAGATAACGGCAAGTATTATGGCGGCGGTTGGGATGGCGTTGACGCGCAAAACGTGTGCGGATTCTCTAATGTTCATCTTGATAATATCTACATCACACGTATTAAAAAACACTTTAGCTGCGGTCTAAATGTGTCTAAAGACCCCCAGACTCAACTTGCGCTCCGTGCCATTGATGGTCTTGATATTACGTTGCTTTCTGAAAAAGAAAAGGAACACGCTGCAAAAGCTATTGAGTGCGGCTATTTGTATCGCGACGGAGATATGCTTTATACCAAGATTCTTGTAAATGCGCTTTCTGATAGAGATAGACTATTTGATATCAGTAATGCTTTGCAGAATGGATATTTCGATGCCGATGCCGAAATTGTTGCAGCAAAGGTTGCAGAACTTATCAAAAAATCTGTTCCCGATTATCTTCTCGGAGAATGGAGATTGGCGAACAACCTTGCGAGTATGCCTATTCTCGATGCAGTTGTTGAATGTCTTATTGAAAAAGGCGTATTAACACCTCCCGAGGATGGTATTGGTGCAGAAGGTTGTTGGATGAGTGTAGAAAAGTAAAGTGGAAACCTCCGAGAGTAACCGTTAATGCTACTCTCGGAGGTCTTTTCTTTCATGACACAAGCTGCTTGTTGCGATAAAACATAGATTTTTAGTGGGTGCTTTATAAATAGTCTATATGGTTTGGCATGATCACATATTTGTCTATTGCGATATTCGGATAGCGTTGTTCCAATAACGATAACTGTTCCTCGGCTATTTTTTCGCATGGTTTTAGCCGTACGACGGGAGGACAAGCCCCTCCCCTACCACGGTTGAGAGTAGATTCTTTCTGTTTTACGTACAGATTGTCAAAAATATGTGCCAGTAGTGCTATAATCAAAGTTTTTCAGCCTTGTTGGTTTTCTTTTCGCTAACTCTCTCATATCTATCACCCAAACTATTATAACATCAAACCCGCAGGCTGCAGAGACTGCGGGTTCGTATCATCCTTATTGAGCGTCAGTCTACTCGTCGCCCTTAATATAAAGTTCTTGGGATCCAGCCCTTCTTTCAAGAAGGGCTGGTGGAGTTTGAGGCGAAGCCTCAAATAGAATTACTTTACCTCAATCATGCTCTCGTCCCACACAGAGGGAGCGTCGTAGCCCATCAGGTTGACGGTGGTAGCGGCGACGCTGGAGAGGCCGAACTGACCGTTATCTGCCTTTACGGTATAAGCATCTTTGTTCTGGTTGTCGTAGATGATGCAGGGAACGCGGTTCAGGGTATGGGAGGTCTTGGCCTTGGGCTTGCCGTTCTTGTCGTACTTCACCGCCCCCTTCTTGTCTACCTCGTACATCTCGTCTGCGTTGCCGTGGTCGGCGGTAATGATGGCGATGCCGCCCATCTTGTCGATGACGGGGAGCAGGCGTGCCAGCTGAAGATCCAGCGCCTCTACGGAGATCTTGGTAGCGGCGAAGTTGCCGGTGTGACCCACCATGTCGCCGTTGGGGTAGTTCACGCGGATATAATCGTACTTGCCCGATTCCACCAGCTCGATCATCTTGTCAGTGATCTCGGCGCACTGCATCCAGGGACGCTGCTCGAAGGGAACGATGTCGGAGGGCTTTTCGATATAGGTCTCCAGCACCTCAGAGAACTTGCCCGAGCGGTTGCCGTTCCAGAAGTAGGTCACGTGGCCGTATTTCTGGGTCTCGGAGATGGCAGCCATACGGATCTCGGTGTCCGCCATGTATTCGCTCATGGTGTTGGTGATTTCGGGAGGATTTACAAGGAAGCGAGAGGGGATGTGCAGGTCGCCGTCGTATTCCAGCATACCGGCGTACATAACGTCGGGTTTCTTTACACGGTCGAACTTATTAAAGGTGTCGCCCTCGTCGAACGCCTTGGAGATCTCGATGGAGCGGTCGCCGCGGAAGTTGAAGAAGATCACGCTGTCGCCGTCTTCCATGGTGCCTACGGGCTTGCCGTCCTCTGCGATTACGAAGGGAGGCAGATCCTGGTCGATGGCGCCGGTCTCTGCACGCAGGGTGGTATAAGCCTCAGCGGCCGATGCAAACTGTCTGCCCTCGCCCAAAACGTGGGTCTTCCAGCCTGCTTCCACCATTGCCCAGTTGGCCTCGTAACGGTCCATGGTGATCTTCATTCTGCCGCCGCCGGAAGCGATTTTACAGTCGAAGTCAGCAGAGCGCAGGGAAGCGAGGAAATCCTCGAAGGGAGCGTTGTAGTCCATACCGGAGGTCTCGCCAACGTCACGGCCGTCCAGCAGAATATGCACGCGAACTTTTGCAACGCCTTCCTTCTTGGACTGCTCCACCATCGCCTTCAGATGATCGATGTGGGAGTGGACGTTACCGTCGGAGAACAGACCCAGGAAGTGAAGGGTAGAAGCGTTGGATTTTACGTTAGCGATCAGATCGCACCAGGTCTTGGAGGCGAACATCTTGCCGCTCTCGATAGAGCCCGTAACCAGCTTTGCACCCTGTGCAAATACCTGACCTGCTCCCAGCGCGTTGTGACCCACCTCGGAGTTACCCATATCGTCGTCGGAGGGCAGACCAACGGCGGTGCCGTGTGCCTTCAGGGCGATACAGGGATAGTTTGCCATCAGCATATCCAGAGTGGGAGTGTGTGCCATTGCAACTGCGTTGCCCTCGTTAGCGGGAGCGATGCCGATGCCGTCCATAACGATGGTGACTACGGGACCTTTTACGCCTGCGTAATTGGTGGAAGATTTTGTAAGCTTTGCCATAATTCTTATCATCCTTCTCCGATGCGAAAGTTTACCCCGACGGTGCATCGGTAGCCGTCGGTACTGTGAAATAGCAATATCTTCCCCTATTATATACCATAATTGTGAACAAAATATGTAGAATGGGAAAATCCTGACGTTTTTTTTGCATCTGTTAATTGGGCGGCAAGGATTTGCCGCCCATAAATAAAAGTTCTTTGCGTCGCTTTCTTTCAAGAAAGCGACCGGGGGGCGGGCAGAGCCCGCATTTAATCTTCCCCCTCCAGCTCCTTCACCAGCGCTTGCATCTCGGCACGGGTAGTGGCGGACTCGGCGCGATAGAGGAATCGGGTCTGCGCCTTCTTATCCAGTTCGGCGTAGTGTTGGAGGGCGGAGGGGTGGAGGGCGAGGGTCAGCGCGAAGCCCACGGGCATCTCGGGCGCGGGCGTTTTATCTTGTTTCATACGATCAACCTTTCCATTCAATTGAGGGAAAAATCCCCGTGGAGGTAGTATCTCCACGGGGATGGATTTTATGACGTTCAACCGCAAATTTGGCTCAGCCCTCGAACTGGCTGTTCCACAGATCGGCGTAGAATCCGCCCTTCTGCAGGAGCGTGTCGTGATCGCCCTGCTCGATGATGTTGCCGTCCTTCATTACCAGAATGAT
>CAZFJJ010000161.1:0-4596 GCA_964519075.1 uncultured Lachnospiraceae bacterium | reverse complement strand
CTCTGCATCCTCTGCCGGAACGGAAAGCGGGATCGTTTACGAAACGGTAGAAGTCACCGTTCTTTCGATCTACGACCGCAACGGAAAGCTGTTGGTGGACGACATAGGCACTAAAGAGCCCTATTACGCAAGAGATTACTCCAACCGCCCCGTTTTCAAGGATGCAGACGGCAATCTCTTTGCTTTCGACGGTAAAACGTTTATCGAGACCGACAAAGGAAAACTTCGCTCCGAGCTGTTCTACGATTATCCCGCTTTCCCTTTAGGGGAATACAAAAGCATTTACGAAGCCCATTATAATGCCGAAACCGGTTATTACGAGTTCATCAACTATAAAAACGGGAAAAAGGTGATCGACGATCAATATTTGTTTGCATTCAATTTCGGCTCCGAAGGCTACGCAGTCATCGGCTCCGAATACAATCATGTATTGAAGGTCATCAACCGTCAAAAACGGGTGATATTCAATGCGGGCTCCAATTACGTTTTTTACAGCGACCCCAATACAGGAAAAAGGCAGTACGTCCGTGATTACTATTATCTTCCCGACACCTTCGGAATAGAATCTATCGGCTGCTCGGGGTTTGACAACGGGTATCTCCGCATCCGCATCAAAACCCTCAGCAAGATGTCCGACGCGCTGAACGTAGTGGTGAAGGATGAATATTATCTCGTGAACACCTCCGGCGAAAAACTCAGCATTCCCGAGGGCTACACGCTGGAGGGCTATTCCGACGGCGTTCTGCTGCTCTCCAAGGACGGACTCTACGGCTATTACAGCATCAGCGGCGAGTGGATCGCCCAGCCCATCTACACCTACGCCCGCCCCTTCGTACAAGGTCTTGCCGTAGTTGGCTCCGAAAACGGCACCGTGGGCATGATCGACACTGCGGGCAATATCGTTCTGCCCTTCGTGTTCACCTCTATCGAGGACGTTTCCTCCGGTCTCATCGTCACCTATTGCGAAGGAGTCGGTTACGAAACCTTCGAGCTTGTCAAAAAATAAAAAATATGCAGGGGACTTTCAGTTCCCTGCATATCCAAGCATTGACCGCATCAATAAGAAAAAGCAGCCGTTTCCTCGTTCTGTGCGGCCTCTTCCACCGCTTTGTCGTACGCATCGATCACCGCCGCCTCCAACATACCGCGGAATTGAGCGTTAATAGGATGCACCACGTCACGGAAGGTGCCGTCGGCGTTCTTTTTACTGGGCATCACGATAAAATAACGCTCCTTTGCGTAAATCACTTTAATATCGTGCAGCGCCAATTGACCGTCAAAGGTCACCGAAACCACAGCCTTCATGGTAGAATCGTCGTCGAACAGCTTTCTGACTTTAATATCGGTAATTTGCATTTTACTCAACCTCTTTTCAATATCGTACCGATCAGATCGTGTTGCTATTATATCCCCGTTTTATTAACTCTAAATAAATTTCTATTCCCGTTTTACGAAAAAAACGAGACCGAACTGTGAAACTTCTGTGAATGAAGATTGTTTTTCAGAAACAAATCTTCGCACTTCAACATATTTCAGCAAAATACTGCAAATACCGTGAAAACACGGGAAAGGTTCTGATTTTATGAAACCCCAAACCAAAGAAATATTAGATCGCGCCAAAACCCTGCATTTTGCAGGCATTGGCGGCATTTCCATGTCCACCATCGCGCTACTGGCGCTGAAAAAGGGCTACGCCGTCAGCGGCAGCGACCGCAGCGAAAGCGACGCCGTGAAAAAGCTGATGGCGGCAGGAATCCCGGTCACCATCGGTCATCTCCCTAAGTCGGTGGAAGGGAAGGACGCCGTGGTCTACACCGCCGCGCTGGGGATGGATAATCCCGAGCTGGCACGCGCAACAGAGCTGGGCGTCCCCCTGATCTCTCGCGGCGAATTTCTGGGCTATCTGATGTGCGACTACGAGACTCGCATCGGCGTATCGGGCACCCACGGCAAGACCACCACCACCAGCATGATCGCCCACCTGTTTGAGCACGCGGGCTACGATCCCACCGTTGCCAACGGCGCCATCCTGCCCAAGATCGGCAGCGCCTACCGCCCGGGCGGCGACGATTACTTCGTCTACGAGGCCTGCGAATACAAGGATTCCTTCCTGTCCTTCGAGCCGTCCATCGCGGTCATCACCAATCTGGAGCTGGATCACACCGACTATTTCGAATCGCTGGAGGCCATCATTGCATCCTTCCAAAAGGCCATCGAGCCCGCCCACGCCGTCGTTGCCAATCTGGACAGCGAGAACGTGAAACGGGCGCTGGCGGGCTACGAGGGCTGGGTGATCGGCGTCTCCCTCACCGACGAGAACGCCGACTTCTCCCCCCGCGATCTGCGCTACGAGCACGGCACGGGCGTCTACACCCTCTGTAAGAAGGGCACTCCCCTTTGCGAGATCCGACTCCCCGTCATCGGCGAGTTCAACGTCTACAACTCACTCTGCGCCGCCGCGATCGCCGTCACCTGCGGCGTCGAGCCCGCCGACGTTGCCGCCGCATTCCCTACCTTCTCAGGAGCTGCCCGCCGCTTCGAACGCAAGGGTCAAGCGCGAGGCATCGCAGTCTACGACGACTACGCCCACCATCCCGACGAGATCAAGGCAACGCTGGAGGCAGCCACTCACCTTAACTACGAGCGCATCTTCTGCGTTTTCCAGCCCCACACCTACTCCCGCACCCACGACCTGCTCCCTCAGTTTGAAGTAGCCTTCGGAGCGGCAGATCAGGTGATCTTCGCCGACATCTACGCCGCCCGTGAAACCGACACCAAGGGCGTCTCCTCGGCTCTGCTGGCCAAGGACACCGGCGGACTCTACCTGCCCTCCTTTGAAGCCATCGCCGATTATCTCGCCGAGACCGCAAAAGCGGGCGACCTGATCCTCACCATGGGCGCAGGCGACGTCTACAAGATCGCCGGAATGGTGCTAGCCAAACTGGGGGCTTTTTGAAAAAGCCCCCAGACCCCCAAAAACTTTTATAAAAGCACGGCAAATACTTGCAGTGCCTGATATTCGTTTTTGGGAATCATATAAAATATCCCCGCAAAATTGCAAAGCAATTTTGCTTTTTCAAAAAATTCTTTTGGAGGTTTGGAACCTTTTCGTCAAAAAAGTTCCAAGATAAATAAAATGGGAAAATTACTGAGAGGTCTGACTGCAGACGGATCCGCACAGGTACTGATCCTCAATTCTGCTGATATGGTTGAGGAAGCAAAGAAAATTCATCAGACGACATCCACCCCCACAGCTGTGTTGGGACGGGTGCTCACCGCCACTTCCTTGATGGGCTGCACCCTCAAGGACAAGGGCAACAACATCACCGTCAATTTCCGCGGTGACGGCAAATGCGGTCACGTGCTGGCAGTTTCCGACTACATGGGCAACGTAAAGGGCTACGTACAGAATCCTACCATCGATCTGCCCAAGATCGGCGGCAAGGTGGACGTCGCGTCCGCCATAGGCAAGGGCACACTGAACGTGGTCAAGGACACCGGAGAAAAGGAGCCCTACATCGGCATCACCAACATCTGCTCGGGCGAGATCGCGGGCGATATTGCTAATTATTACGCCGAAAGTGAGCAGATCCCCACCGTTTGCTCTCTGGGCATGAAGCTGGACGGCAAGGGCAGGGTGGTTGCGGCAGGCGGTATTCTGATCCAGCTGCTTCCGTTTGCTGCAGAGGAGACTATTCAGGCGATCGAGAAGAATCTACCGATCATCGCCGAGGCGACGGCACTCTTCGAGCAGGCGCCCGATAACCTTGCCATCGCAGAAACGATTTTGAAAGGCATCCCCTTCGACGTGTTCGACGAGTATGAGGTAGGCTATCACTGTGATTGCTCCCGCGAACGTATGGGTCGCGCTCTGCTCACCATCAATCCCGTTCAGCTCTACAACATTCTGGTAGAAGACGCCGCAATCGAGGTAGGCTGTCAGTTCTGCAATAATAAATTTTCTTTCACCGGATCGGACATCGAACAGATCCGTAAAAAAGAGGGAAAAGCATAAATTCCCAGACATTCACGGAAAATCGACTCAAAGTGACACGATTTGCTTCAAAAAAGAGCCGATTTTCCGTTGAAAAATTTTTTCGAAAAAATTTTAATTTTTTTCGAAAAACCTATTGACAAATGGAAAAGCGTATGCTATAATAATCAAGCCGTCAAGGAAAGCGGCAAAGATGGAAGCTTAGCTCAGCTGGGAGAGCATCTGCCTTACAAGCAGAGGGTCATAGGTTCGAGCCCTATAGTTTCCACCAATCGTTCCAATCGGGACGGTTATGGCCTGGTAGCTCAGTTGGTTAGAGCGCTAGCCTGTCACGCTAGAGGTCGAGGGTTCGAGCCCCTTCCGGGTCGCCAAAACCGATACGATCCCGTATCGTATCGGTTTTCCATTTGCCTCTGTAGCTCAGTTGGTAGAGCAGTAGACTGAAAATCTACGTGTCGTTGGTTCGATTCCGACCGGAGGCACCAGACCGAAAGGTTTGATGAGAGTAGAGGCACCTACTCGAACATTTGTAAATCGCATCAGCGATTTACGCGGATTTAGCTCATTTGGTAGAGCGCGACCTTGCCAAGGTCGAGGTGGCG
>CAZFJJ010000160.1:0-4604 GCA_964519075.1 uncultured Lachnospiraceae bacterium | reverse complement strand
GTGGACGAGGCGTCCATGCTGGACACTCTCTTGCTGGAGGCGCTGCTGAAGGCGATCAAGCCGGGCGCGCGCCTGATCCTCATCGGCGACGCCGATCAGCTGCCCTCCGTGGGCGCAGGACACGTCCTCTGCGACGTGATCGGCTCAGATCGATTCACCACCGTGCGCCTCACCGAGATCTTCCGTCAGGCTCAGGAGAGCCGTATCGTCACCAATGCTCACGCCATCAACCACGGTGAGCTGCCCATTTTGGACGATAAGGACGGCGATTTCTTCTTCCTCACCCGCGAGGACGAGAATCTGATTGCCAAGACCATCGTGGATCTCTGCCTCTACCGTCTGCCCCGCACCTACGGACAGGAGATCCGTGAGGATCTGCAGGTCATCACCCCTTCCCGTAAGGGCCGTGCAGGCACGGAGGTGCTCAACGCCCTTTTGCAAGAGGCGCAGAATCCACCCTCCGATCTGAAGAAGGAGAAGCGCTTCCGCGACGTGATCTTCCGCGAGGGCGATAAGGTGATGCAGATCAAGAACAATTACGACATCCTCTGGACCCGCGGGGAGGAGGAGGGGAGCGGCATTTTCAACGGCGATATCGGTTGCATTGAGCAGATCAATTTTGCCGAGGAGACTATGGTACTGCGCTTCGACGACCGCATTGCCGAATACGACTTCTCCCAAATGGAGGAGCTGGAGCACGCTTGGGCGATCACCATCCACAAAAGTCAGGGAAGCGAGTATCCCGTAGTGCTCATCCCCGCCTACAACTATTCCGCCCGTCTGCTGACCCGCAATCTGCTCTACACTGCCGTCACCCGCGCCCAGCGGATGGTCATCATGGTGGGCAGACCGCAGGTAGTGCAGGGAATGGTGGAAAACAACCGTCAGGTCAATCGCTACACGGGACTGCGCTTCCTGCTCTCTCAATACAGCTGATGAATACCGTAGAGTTTATTTTGGATTTGATTTATCCGCCGTCCTGTCTTGCCTGCGGTGAACTGCAAGAGATTGGAACGAAAGTGCCGCTCTGTCCTGCCTGCCAGTTAAAATGGGAGGAGCTGCGCCGCAGCCGTTGCCGTATCTGCGGCGACTATGAGACGGTCTGCGGATGCAGGCCGCCGCTGCTGACCGATTTGATCCGTAACGTGGATTGCTTGCATCTGGTTCCATATGAACAGACGACAGTAGCGGGAAAACTGCTATTGACTGCAAAGGACGAGCGGTTGCATCGGCTCACCCATTTTTTGGCGGACGAGCTGACCTCTGCACTTGCAGTGTATGGCGTTATGCCGGGGCAGGAGCGAACCGTGATCACCTATCTGCCCCGTTCTGCCTCCAGAAAAGCGGACAGCGGCGTGGATCAGGCTGAGTCCCTCGCCCGTGCGCTGGGGGAGCGGTTGTTGCTTCCCGTGTCCAAAGCCTTCGCCCGTCGGGGAGCACCTCCCCAGAAGGAGCTATCCGGCGAAGAGAGACTTCGCTCCGCCCGACGTACCTACCGTCTTCGAAAGGGCTTTTCACTTGCCGAGGGCACGACGGTATTGTTGGTGGACGACATCCTCACTACGGGAGCGACGATGCTGGCAGGTGCGGAGCTGTTGCGCGCCGCCGGAGCGGGGAAGATCGTCTGTGTCAGCGCAGGACGGTCGGTTGAATCGTCGAATAAGCAGAAATAATAGCGAAAATCGTCAATTGGTGTTGACAAATTTCTGCGTTTATGTTAAACTATTTACGTAAATATGTATCGGAGGTTACTTATGAAAAAGTTTTTCCAGGATTTCAAAGCATTTATCAAAAAAGGTAACGTGCTGGACATGGCAGTCGCCGTTATCATCGGCGCAGCCTTCTCGCCCATCGTTAACTCTCTCGTAAACAACGTCATCATGCCCGCCATCGGCTTCGTGATCGGAGATATGGACTTCACCGACCTCAAAACCGTTTTGGTTCCCGAGGTGCTGGATGAAGTGACCGGTGAAGTCGTTACTGCAGAAGTGGCTATCGGATGGGGCGTATTTATCGGTGCGATTATCAACTTCCTGATCGTTGCGCTGTGCGTGTTCATTCTGCTCCGTGTCGCGCTGTCTGCCGGCAACGCTGCCAAGAAGCTCCGCAAAGGCAAAAAGGGTGAGGAGCCCGCGCCTGAACCCGAACCTGCTCCCGCACCTGACACCCCCGAGGTTGCACTGCTCAAGGAGATCCGCGATCTGCTATCCAAGAAGGAGAACTAAGCGAACGCAAAAAGACGCACGAACTGTGCGTCTTTTTTGCGCAGAAGAGAGCTTCAAAGATACTGCTTCATTTCCTCGGAGTTTCGCTCCTCCGCTTCAATGATGCGGGTACAGAGATCGTTGACCTCTTGATCGCTGCCGCCGTACTCGCCCTGATGACGGATCAGCTTGGCGATACCCGTGGCCGTTCCGCGCACCATGTCTTCAGCAATTTTGGAGTCTTCTTTGTACGCCATCGCTTTCATTGTTGACATCACCTCGGTGGAGATCTTCGCCATTACGGGCACGTCTTTCGGATCACCCTGATGCTTCTCCAGCAAAGCGTCCGATTCACGATAGAGCCCCTGATATTCCTTCAACTGTCGATTCAATGCCTCCTTGAAGCCCTCGTTATGTGCATAGGGGATCACCTTTTTGATGCCGTCGATTCCCATCTCCAGATTCTGCCGCATACGGTTGATCAGATCAATTTCGTTCATATTTATCTCCTTAAATTTTTTATTAGTATCGACAAGCCATAAGCTTTTATTCACCTCTTGCACAATTGTGAAAATTGTGTTACAATGATAGAAGAAATCCGCATGATGGAGGCTATTATGAACGAAAAGATTCCCGGACTGTCTTTCGATCACATCGGTCTGAAGGCAAAAGATTACGAACGCTCGATCGAGTTTTACAAAGCCCTTGGCGCAACCTTTTTGGTGGAATGGGGCGAAGGGGAGGGCAGGATCTCCCTGTGGGATCTTGGAAACGGGCAAAAGATCGAGATCTTTGCCAACGGTGGAGACGGCCATTTGCAGAATGGCAGATGGATTCACCTCGCGCTCACCTGTGACGACGTGGAGGCGGCATATCAGACGCTGGTGGCGGCAGGCGCAAAGATCCAGCGTGCGCCTGCGGTGGTAGATCTGCCCGGCAGACCCGAGCCGCTGACTCTCCACGCCTGCTTCGTGGAGGGACCGGACGGCGAGATCATCGAGATCTGCAAGAGAGTGTGACCAACGAAAAAACTGCCCGATCGGGCAGTTTTTTCGTTGGAGATATGTTTAGGAGAACATAGCCTCGATATCAGCGATCTCGTAGCCGCTGACAATGGTAACGGTGGTAACGACCATATAATTGCTGATCTTACGCACGTAGATGTACTGGGACATATTGATACCGGAGGCGGTGGTGTTGAGCTGTGCACGCAGGTAGCTCTGTCCGCTCAGGGTCACTCTTTCGGTGCCCACCAGCTCAACGGTCATGGTGGTCATGGAGGTCAGCTGAGAAACGGCGGTGTCAACGTAGTCTTCCTCGGAAATCTTGGTGTTACCGGTGGCGGACAGGCTTTCGTACGCAATGTTGATATTGCTACGGGTAACGCTGTCGGTAGCCATCATTTCGGTGAAGCTGGAAACATTAGCGACCGCGTCGGCGAACTTATCGGCAACGAGTTCGTCGGCAGCGTAGTTATAGAGATCAGCGATCTCTTCGTCGGTCAGAAAGATCCAACTGTCGGGGGCAGTAAAGGTGATGCCGGTGAATTCGCTCTTGTACACGTTGCCTTCAACGGTACCGTGAGAGATCTGCGTAACGGCATCGGTGCCGCAGGAAGCGCAGCATACGATCATCAGAACAGCCAGGGTAAGGGTGAGTATTTTCTTCATAATGAAATCTCCTTTGGATAAAATGTTAACAATATTGTATCACACTTGAATGGAATTGTCAAGCGAAACTGATAAATTTTGTAAATTGAATCGTAGCATCTCTTGAGAAAAACCGGCATCCGCCGTAGCGGATGCCGGTTGCAATCTCCCGAAAGGGAGCCGAGATTATCTCTTGGAGAACTGAGGAGCACGACGTGCGGCCTTCAGACCGTACTTCTTTCTCTCCTTCATACGAGGGTCACGAGTCAGGAAGCCTGCCTTCTTCAGGGAAGGACGCAGCTCAGCGTCGGATGCCAGCAGAGCGCGGGCAACACCGTGACGGATTGCACCTGCCTGACCGGAGATACCGCCGCCGCGAACGGTGCAAACGATATCGAACTTGCCGATGGTGTTGGTAACACCGAAGGGCTGGTTAACGATCAGCTTCAGGGTCTCCAGACCGAAGTAATCGTCGATGTCACGACCGTTGATGGTGATGGTGCCGGTACCGGGGTACAGGCGAACTCTTGCGGTGGAGCTTTTTCTTCTACCGGTGCCGTAAAAATAGGGCTTTGCGCTAGTATACATAGTGTTCTAAACTCCTTTCCGATTAGCCTTCAATGGTCTTGGGGGACTGAGCAGCGTGGGGGTGCTCAGCGCCTGCGTAAACGTGCAGACGGGTCTTGCTCTTGTCACCGATGGAATTGTGAGGGAGCATACCGCCAACTGCCAGCTCCATAGCCTTTTCGGG
>CAZFJJ010000159.1:0-4629 GCA_964519075.1 uncultured Lachnospiraceae bacterium | reverse complement strand
ACCCACGCAGCCAGCTTGGAAGGCTGGAATTCTACCATTGAACAACACCCGCATTTCGTGCCTAAGTATGATACCACATCTCTTTCCGTTTGTCAATAGTTTTTTCGAATTTTTTCAAAAAAAAATTCACAAAAAACCGAGAGGCAAGCCTCTCGGTTTTTGTATTGGTTTATCAAATTGATTTCGCAGGCCGATTTACGATGCGGAAGCGCTTTCCAGCTTAGCGATCTCATCCAGAATGTCATCCAGACCGTTCTTCCAGGTGTTTTCCACACGGGTCAGGTTGGTATAGCCGTTGGCGGACGTCACGTTGCCTCTCAGCCAGTCGCCCATACCGTTCATTTCGGAGGAGAACTGCCATACGTATACGAAGTCGGAATAGATGGTGCTGTCCATCAGGTTAATCATTTCTGCGTCGTCACTGCCGCGGGAGTACTTGATCTTTACCGCAGAGTCAAAGTATACGGGACGAACCGAGTTACGGGACTCCAGCTCCAGCGCATCCAGAATCAGAGCGGCGTAGGGGATCTGCTCGGAGTTATTGTTGATGCCGTACAGCTGTACGCCGTCGTGAATGGAGGATACGTAATTGGCCTGCTCATCGGAGAGCTTGGGGTTCGGAATGATGCCGTAGTTGTCTTCCATCTCCTGGAGATACAGCTCAGCCTGGTTCAGACGACCGGAAGCAAAGACTGCCTCGTTGGCAACCAGCTTCATCATAGCGTCGTCGTATTCGCCGACGTAATTATACACGCCCTGCTTCTGCAGCAGTTTGTAGAACTTGCTCATAAAGCTTTCCAGCTGCTGGTTGCCTCTGACCATCGTCAGCTGAATGGTGCCGTCCTCGTAGCGATAGCTGTACTGTACGCCGGAGGAAATAGACAGACCGTTTGCATTATCCCATACGGGCTGAGCCAGCGCCAGCATATCGCCGGTGGAGGTCGCATCGTTACCGTCGGTGTCTTCCCAGATACCCTCGGTCATAGTGGTCAGCATATCCAGCGTCCAGCTGCCGTTTCGAACGATATCGTAAATGCTGCCGTACTCGGTAGCAAGATATTCATTGTACAGGGTATGGTTCACGAAGTAGCAGTAATAACCGCCGGAGTAACGCAGACACAGGTCACCGGTGACCCAGTAACGGCCGGTGCCGATCTGCAGAGCGTCGTTGTAGCCCTTTGCCCAGTAGGAAGCATCCAGATTCAAATAGCCTGCTGCCTCGGGGAAGTCGACCTCCAGCATACTCAGGTCGTACACAACGCCGTCCAGTGCAAGCTGAACGTCATCGTACTGACGTGCGCCCAGAATATCGTAGTCAGAGGTGCCCGCAATCAGCTGAGAGCCGATGGTAGAGCTAAGATTGTTGGTGGTGTAATTGATCAGATCGATCTCGCAGTTGAAGTAGTTTTCGATCTTGGCATTACGGGTGAATACCGCAATATCAACCGTATCCTCGCTGTCCTCGTCGGGAGGCAGGATGGAACGCTCGTGGAAGCCGTCGCTGTCGGTTTCGGAGACCGCGAAGTTGATGACCGCGCCGTCCATATCCACCTTGATCAAATCGTTCAGCGTGATCTGCGTAGCATCCGGATCGGTGGTATCGGTGCTCGGATTGGTATTCGCGCCGGTCTGCTCGTCAGCACAGGATGCCATCATCAAAACGGAGGCGGCACACAGTCCACAAGCAAGCAATAAGGCTGTAAGTTTCTTTCTCATTATGTATTTTCCTTTCAAAATAAGATACTGATTTACGGTGCACCGGGAAGGTGCGTGCTGCCGTGGGCAGCTTCAGGAAAGCGGTAAGCCGTCGGGAGTGAAGAGAGGAAGCTTTTCCAGATAAAGAATATCGTCGCGATCGGCCGCCTCACCCTCGGCAAGGATAGCCATTCTGCCGCAAATAATGCCGCCCGCAGCCTCTACCAGGGTCTCTACTGCGTGCAGGCTTTCGCCGGTAGAAATCACATCGTCTACCAAGAGGATCCGTTTTCCCTTCATCAGGGCGGCGTCCTCGCCGTCGATATACAAATGCTGTACCCGATCGGTGGTAATGGAGCGCACCTCCACGCCCACCACGTCGGTCATATACAGCTTAGTTGCCTTACGCGCCACCAGATAGCGCTGATCCCCTCTCTGCCGCGCCATTTCGTGGGCGAGCGGGATGCCTTTGGCCTCTGCGGTGATCAGATAATCGTAGGCGGGCGCCTTGGCCAGCAGATCGCGGGCACAGGCGACGGTCAGCTCCTGATCGCCGAAGATCACGAATCCGGCGATGGAAAGCTTGTCATTGAGCGGGCAGATCGGCAATTTTCTGGGCAGTCCTGCCACCTGCATCTCGTAAAATTTCATAAATCATCCTCGAAACTGGAAGGTATTCTTATTCATTATTATAACACAAAAACCTTATTTGTCAAGAGGCAATTGAAAATTTCTACATTGTTTACAATTTTCACGGATATTCGCCCATTTCCCGCAAATTACCCAAAAAACGACCGGAGAACCGGTCGTTTTGAGAGATTTAGATCAGTGAAAACGCGAGAGCGATCACTCGGACGCATTTTCCAGCTTTCGGATAGCTTCCATGATATCCTCCAGACCGGATTTCCAGGAATCCTGGACGCGTCTCAGAGCGGACGTACCCTTGGCGGTGATATTGTTTCTCAGCCAGCCGCCCATACCGCTCATCTCGGAGGAGAACTGCCATACGTACACAAAGTCGGAGTATGCGGTACGATCCATCAGGTCGATCATTTCCGCGTCGTCGCCGCCGCGGGAATACTTGATCTTTACTGCGGATTCAAAGTATGCGGGACGGACGGTCTTACGGGACTCCATCTCCATCGCTTCCAGAATCAGAGCCGCATAGGGGATCTGCTGACTGGCGTTATTGATCCCGTAGAGAGAAACGCCGTCGTGAATGGAGGAGTAATAATCGGTCTGAGCAGCGCTTAGCTTGGGATTGGGCAGAATGCCGTAATTTTCGTCCATTTCCTGCAGATACAGCTCTGCCTGATTCAGACGGCCGCCGGCAAAAACAGCCTCGCCTGCGGCGAACTTTTTCATAGCGGTAGCCATATCGGAGCCGTAATCGTAAACACCCTGCGTAGACAGCAGTCCGTAGAACTTCTCCATAAAGGAGATCAGCAGGCTGTTGCCCGAATGGAAGGTCAGCTCAACCGTACCGTCGTCGTAACGGTAAGAGAACTGAACGCCGGAGGAAATGGCAAGGCCGTTGGTATTATCGTGAACGGGCTGTGCAATGGCGAGACGGTCACCGACGCTGGTCGTGTCACTATTGTCGGTATCCTCCCAGCAGGCCACGGACATCTGCGTCAGCAGATCCAGGGACCACTGACCGGTACGAACCAGATCGTACACGTCGCCGTACTGATCCTTCAGCAGCTCGTTGTACATAATATGATTGACGAAGTAGCAGTAATAGCCGCCTGAGTAGCGCAGACACAGGTCACCGGTGACCCAATATCTGCCGTTACCTACCTGCAGACCGTCGTTATAGGTCTGGGGCCAATATTCTGCGTCCAGATTCATATAGCCTACCGCTTCGGGGTAATCCACCTCCAGCTTGCTCAGGTCGTATACGATGCCGCGCAGTGCCAGCTGAACGTCGTCGTACTGACGTGCGCCCAAAATATCGTATTCGGAAACGCCGGCCAGCAGCTGGCTCTGGATGGTCTTGTTCAGACCGCCGGTAATGTAATCTACTACCTCGATCGTGCAGTTGAAATAAGCTTCGATCTTTGCATTGCGCTCTCTGACCGCAACGTCCACGGTATCCTCGCTCTCCTCGTCGTCGGAGCGGATAGAGCGCAGATGGAAGCCGTCGTTATCGGTCTCCGCAACGCAGAAGCCGATCACCGCGCCGTCCATATCAACTTGCGGCAGATCGGTCACGTCGTAATCCCCGGTGGGATCGCTGTTCTGCAGACCGGCAGTCGTCTTGCTTTGGTCGTCGCCGCCTGCACAGGATGCCAGCAGGATCGATCCGGCACACATTGCTACGCAAAGAAAAAGTGCAGTTAGTTTTTTTCTCATATTCAAATTCCTTTCTCAAATTCAATCCGGTTTCCATCAAACCGTAATATACGATCATTATATCATAGAGGTCGCATTTGTCAAGGAGCAGTTGGTCAGTTCTATTTCTTTTTACAACTATCGCCGGGGAAAATATTCAAAAATCCAACGGCTTTTTCTTATCCTCGGTTGACAGCACACCCGCAATGTGCTAAAATGAAGGGGATTTACGATAGTATTTACCGTCCGCTACCGTACCTGCCTTTGAAAGGATGTGTTTTCATGAAAAACCTGTTACTTCGCGGCGAACGCGCCCAAGCGCTTTACCAAGCCGTCAAGGATCTGCCCATCTACGACTATCACTGCCACCTCTCACCGAGAGAGATCTACGAGGACAAGCCCGCCGCCGACCTCACCTCCCTCTGGCTGGCAGGCGACCACTACAAGTGGCGGCTGATGCGCCAGAGCGGCATCGAGGAGAAGTATATCACCGGCGACGCCTCTCCGAGGGAAAAGCTCCGCGCATACGCTGAGGCGATCCAATATGCCGCCGGTAACCCTCTCTATCTGTGGACGAAGCTGGAGCTGGCCGCCTACTTC
>CAZFJJ010000158.1:0-4705 GCA_964519075.1 uncultured Lachnospiraceae bacterium | reverse complement strand
GGCAGGGTGGTGAATGGCGGTCGGTGCGCGACACCCATTAGCACAGTAGTACAACTCTGTTGAATACAGAAGCACCTATGCCCATGTAGTTCCGCATAGCGGAACTACATGGGCGCGACCTACAGGGGGTGATTTATAGGGGCGGAGCCCCCTATAATGATTCTTTGGGTACCTTTCTTTTCACAAAGATAGATACAGGTACAGATCAATTCCAATGAAAAGAGCAAATGGTCTGCACAGAGTATGAGTAGGTGCAGAGGTGTTCGACCCTCTCACCTGCTTCGCAGGAGCTCTCCCGGTGGGAGAGCCTTTGATGTGCGTACAGCGCTTAAGTCAGCGGAAGGTACACCGAGGACTGCAGAGAATCGGTGGGAATTATATCAAAAGTCTTGACATTTTCCGCCGTCTGTGATAGGATGAGAGTAGAAATATCATCCGTACTCAGCAGGAGAAACATATATGAATACTATCAAAATCACCGACAAAGGCAACACCCGAATGGTTGCCCACCGCGGCGCATCGGCATTGGAGAGGGAAAACACCACCGCCGCCTTCCTTGCCGCTGCCAATCGCAGCTACTGGGGGATCGAAACCGACGTTCATCGAACCGCAGACGGAGGCTTCGTGCTGATCCACGACGACCGCACCGGCAGAGTTGCGCCCGTTGATCATCCCGTAGAGGAGAGCCGCCTCGCCGATCTTCGTGCGTTGCAGCTCTACGACACCCACGGACTTGCCACCCGCGGCGATCTGGTGATCCCTGTTTTGGACGAGTATGCCGTGATCTGCCGCGACTACGAAAAAACTGCAGTTTTGGAGCTGAAAAGTGCATTTACCGAAAGCGAGCTGCAGGAGATTGTTGCCACCCTCGTTCGATGTGGCGCGCTGGAGCAGACCGTTTTCATCTCTTTCGTGTTGGATAATCTCATCCTGCTCCGCAAACTGCTCCCCACCCACCCGGCGCAGTTTCTCACCGGTAAGCTGGATGAGACCGTTTTGGAGATCCTCGTGCGGGAAAAGATGGATCTGGACGTCCACTACTTGACGCTGACCAAAGAGTGGATCGACCGCCTCCACGCCGCCGGTATCGCCGTCAATTGCTGGACGGTGGACGATCCCGAAGCCTGCCGCCGCCTCATCGACTGGGGCGTGGATTATATCACCTCCAATCGGTGTGAGTGATTACCAATAACGAACGCCCCGAACGAAGATCCTGACGGATCCTCATCCGGAGCGTTTTTCTATCCCTGCCGGGCAAGCACTTGCACGGCTTTTATAAAAGTTCTTGGATATTCAAACTAACCTTCTTTCAAGATGGTTCTTTTGGGGGGGGTGGGGCAGAGCCCCACGCTCAGCTATTTTTGCTGATGAAGTTCCAGCTGTCGCGGCACATCTCTTCCAGAGACTTTTCTGCGGTCCAGCCCAGCAGTTTTTCTGCCTTGCCGGTGGAGGCGTAGCAGGTGGCGATGTCGCCGGGACGGCGGTCGGCGATGACGTAGGGGATCTTCACGCCGCTGGCGGCCTCGAAGGCGTTCACGATGTCCAGCACTGAGCTACCCTTGCCCGTGCCCAGATTGACGGTGAGCACGCCGGGGGTCTTTCCCAGATAGCGGAGCGCGGCTAGGTGACCCTTGGCAAGGTCAACCACGTGGATGTAGTCGCGCACGCCGGTTCCGTCGGGAGTGTCGTAATCGTTGCCGAAGACGTTGAGCTGAGGCAGCTTGCCTACCGCAACCTTGCAGATGTAGGGCATCAGGTTGTTGGGGATGCCGTTAGGGTCTTCGCCCAGAAGTCCGCTTTCATGTGCGCCGATGGGGTTGAAGTAGCGCAGCAGAGCAACGCCCATGTCGGCGTTGGCGGCGGCGATGTCACGCAGCATGATCTCCTGCATGAACTTGGTCTGACCGTAGGGATTGGTTGCCGAAGTGGGCATTTCCTCGGTGTAGGGAGCGATATTGTTGGCGCCGTACACGGTAGCGGAGGAGGAGAAGACGAACTGCTTGCAGCCGAACTCTCTCATCACGTCCAGCAGCACCAGGGTGCCGATGATGTTGTTGCTATAGTATTCCAGAGGCTTTCTGACGCTCTCGCCAACCGCCTTCAGACCTGCGAAGTGGATCACGGCGTCGATCTTGTTTTCGGTGAAGATCTTCACCAGCGCGTCGCGGTCGCAAACGTCTGCTTCGTAGAATTTGGGTGTTTTACCGGTGATGGCGGCGATCTTCTCCAGTGCGTCCACCTTGGAGTTGATAAGATTGTCCACGATCACTACTTCGTAGCCGCTCTGCTGCAGCTCTACCACGGTATGGGAGCCGATGTAACCGGTTCCGCCTGTTACGAGAATCATAGTTGTGCCCTCCTGATTGGTAAAATAAGTTTTTTTGGAAGATTTTCTAAATGTATTATATACGATTTACGTGCAATCGTCAAGCCCTTCCGCCGATTTTCGGCAGAATTATTTTGCCGCGCGGTGTATAATTTTCCGTACAAGGGTCAAACTAACAGCACAAACAACCTATGCAAAAAAGGAAGGAACCGTTATGAATCAGTCTTTTCGTATTTCCGACAAAGCCCTGCGCATCTCTTTGATCGTAGGCAGCGTTCTTTTGGTGACTACCGTGCTCATTCTCAGCATTGCGGTTGGCACCTCCCGCAGCCGTGAGGCGGTGACCACGGAGGGCAGCTATCTCACCGTTACCGACGCACCCCGTCCCGCGACTACCACGCCTCCCTCCACCGAAGCGGGCACTACGCCCGAGCCTGTGCCCGAAAAAACGGTCTTTCAGCTGACCAGCCCTGTAAACGGCTATTTGTCCGCGGTGCACGATATCGAGACCCTCTCCTATAGCATCACCATGCAGGATTATCGCACCCACGCGGGCATTGATATCGAGACCGAGGAGGGCGCTGCCGTGGTTGCCGCAGCCGCAGGCACGGTCATCGCTGCCTACGAGGATCCCATGATGGGCTACTGCATCGAGATCGACCACGGCGACGGCTACGTCACCGTCTACCGTAATCTGACCGAAACCGTCCCCGATGGCATTGAGGTGGGCTCGTCGGTTCGCGCAGGACAGCTGATCGGCGCGGTAGGCAACTCCGCCCTCATTGAGCAGGCAGAGCTGCCCCACCTCCACTTCGAGCTGACCTGCAACGGCGAGCAGATTGATCCGCTCACCTACCTCACCTACGAGGAGAGAGCGGAGGAGTAGTTTTCAAAACCCCTCAAAAATATCCGGAAAAACCCGCAAATACTTGCAGGCTTGAATGTTGGAATGGACTCAAAACGCCCGGAAGAATGCGTTCGCATTTTTCCGGGCATAATGGATGTTCTTGGAGGTGCGGAACCTTCTTTCAAGAAGGTTTCACGAATATTACACGTCGATCTTCATGTCGCCGGTTTTGACCAACCCCAGCTTGCGAAGCACCTCGTTGCAGGCGAAGGAGAGGACGGCGGGGAGGACTACGCAAAGCAGGATCAGACCCACCCACGCGGTGGCGGAGGAGCCCGAATACTTCAGTATGCCGATGGGGCCTACCACGCCGCAGGTGCCCATGCCGGCGAATACGCCCGCGCATTTGAGCTTGAACACGGTAGTGGACAGCGCGCCGCAGACCGCAGAAGCGAAGATGGCAGGCACCCAGATGACCGGCTTGCGAACGATATTGCCCATCTGCAGCATGGAGGTGCCCAGTCCCTGTGCCACCAGACCGCCGAAGCGGTTCTCCCGGAAGGAGATGACGGCGAAGCCCACCATCTGGCAGCAGCAGCCCACGGCGGCAGCACCTGCAGCTAGGTAGAGCGCCTCCGGTGAGGCTGAGCCTGCGATCACCGTGTCGCTGAAGACCACGGCGCAGATGGCCGCGGAGGAGATGGGCAGGGTCAGCACGATGCCCATGACCACCGATACCACGATGCCCATGAGCAGCGGCGCAAATTCGGTGGCAATGCCGATGAAGTTGCCCAGATAGTACATTACGTAGGCTACTGCGGGGCAGACGAGCAGGGAAGCACCGTAGCCTGCCAGCAGAACGGTCAGCGGGGTGACCAGAATATCCACCTTCGTCTCCTTGGAGACGGCCTTGCCCAGCTCGCAGGCGAGGATGGTCACGAAGAAGATGCCCGCAGGTCCTGCGCTGTAGGCGACCCCGTCAATGGTGGCGCCCATGGCGTTGGCCATTGCACCCACCACCGCGCAGGAGTAGATCACCAGCGGCGGTGCCTTCAATGCCACCGCCATTGCTACGCCGATGGCCATGCCGGTGGCAGCTTTTGCGTAGGAGGCGATTTCTCGGAGAAATTCAGCGCGTCCATTGCACAGATCTGCCACTGTGCCCAGAATGGTGGACATCAGTAGGGTTGCGAAAAGACCCAGCGCCATGGCGCCCATGGCGTCGATGAAGTAGACCTTCCACGAAGGTCTGATTTGCTTGCGTTCCAAGAACGCGGAGAGCTTGCCCGTTTGTTTGGTCATATATTCTCTTTCTCCGCCGCCAAAAAGAAAATCTGAAAAAGTGCGGGCTTGCCTGCGGCGGCAGGCATTCGTCCCCGAGGGTGATCTTTTTCGCTGAATTTGTCGATATACCTATTATATTTGCATTTGAAAGTGCTGTCAATGGTGATTTCGCCCAAAATGTTTCACAATTTTCGAAAAAATTTTCCACATATTATTGACAATTGCGTAACGATGTGGTATAATGTTCC
>CAZFJJ010000157.1:0-4717 GCA_964519075.1 uncultured Lachnospiraceae bacterium | reverse complement strand
TGATCTTTTCGAAGCTGCTTTTTCGGTTGTTCAAATGGATCTTGACGTATGCGGCTCATTTTTTGCTCCAAATTCAAGCTATTCACGCCCGATACTCAAAATAATCGGTGTGGTAGATCATCATAGGGCGCGCTTTTCCTTTGCCCTGTAAGACCACAACGTAAAAGCTGTCTCCGGGCGTTGCGCTCTCAAATACCTCCAGACTGCTCATGCGACAAAGCTTGCTCCAGCGATAGTGTGGGCGGACGGGAATCCGATAGGTACCCACGCCTTGGAAGGTCAGCGTTCAGATCGGCAGATCGGTGAACCGACCGCGGTCGTAGCCATAGCAGCGGAGCATCTCTTCCCGCTCTTCCACCGACAGGCGGTCGTAATTGCAATGCTCGAAGGCTTCGTGGGCAGACTCCAGACGGTCGATGACCAGATCGAAGGGGGAGCGTTGCAGGCGGCGCAGGCGAATGATCTTGGACAGGGCGCTTGCCAGCAGCATTCCGAAGCAGGCGGCGAACCAAAGCGTAAATACCCAAAGTGCCGTATCGGCGGTCAGGAGATAGCCTGCCAGTAAGGCAAGGGCGGCTGCACCGAATCCGATGACGGGCAGCAGAAGCTTTATGGAATGGATCTGCACGAGCTCGGCAAGATCCTGTTGTCGCCGCTCTTGGGTCAAAATCTCTTTTAGCATAGCAAACTCCTTTACTCCAAGCTCACGCTGTCCTTCCACGAGGTGCGCGCGCGGGTGGTGCCGTCGGGGCAGAGCTCGAACAGCTTGGTGTTGTATACCCACAGAGGCGTCTTTTTCGGATCGTCCTTGCGAATGGCGATGTAAAAAGTGTCGCCGATAATGGAGGTAACATAAATACCTTTCGGACTCATAGAATAAAGCTCGCTCCACGCGTAGTGCTGCTGCGCCGGAACGCGGTAATCTCCAAAGGATTTGAAGCAAAGAATACAGTAATTCACTGCATTTCTTCCCGATCTGAATTCTATATAGGCGTGCTCCAGTGTATCCTCGATAAACTCAATTTCATAAGTTTTCACTTCAATGGCACGCTTTTCGGCACGGTTAGCCTCGATTCGCTTGCTGACGGGATTAACGAGCAATCCGAAGATGCCAAGCGACATAATGAATACACCCATGCATATCCCGAGCCAACGCAGGTTATCATACGAACTCAAGCTAATAATAAAGACTGATCCCAGCACAATAGCGACTATAAAGCCCAAAATACACGCAATCATAGTAGAGGACTCGATTGTTTTCATATGGGGCGCAATTGCCTTCGTAACAGGGGGCGCAAGGTCTTTCTTGCAATTGGACGGGGTCAAAATCTCTTTTGGCATGATAAAGTCTCCTTTACGCATCGGTATGCCGTCAGTATAACACAATCGGCAATGCTTGTCAAGAAAAAAGGGATTGCATTTTTTCGAAAAATATGCTATACTGAATTTGCAAGTTCATTTTGCAAAAGGAGAATAATTCTATGAAAAAGTACTGTGCTCTTTTGCTGTCGGCGTTCCTGCTTGCATCCTCCTTGCTTGGATGCAGCACGGAGAAGCCCACTGCTGATACCGATGATCCTGCCGAAGTCGAACGAACGACCGCCGCAGGAACTGTGCAGGAGCCTTCCGATCCCGATTTCGGTTCTCTCAGCGGAACCGACTTAGCGAAGCTGCTGCTGGCTCGTGCCCGCATGGACTCCGCGGCATTGACGGACAATGGCAATCTGTTCCTGTCCGCGTCCGCGGGCTTTAAGAAATCCATTTCCCGGGTTGCGAGCTTGAGTGCCGCGTCCGGCACCGACGGGATCGCGGACTTCACCATGACCGAGACCGAATACGTTTGGAGCAAATTTGATCCAGATGCGAACATGGCTATCTTCTTTCAGAGCTATTTCGCTAACATTGAAAGCTGCGCCGGTGCTGGCGCGGCGCTCATTGATGAATTACAGGAACACATCGGTATCACCGACTGCTGGATCGGCGATGACGACTATAGCGTTTTGCTGGAAGTGAGCGAGTCTGCCGAAACGCTGTACGAACGGCGGGGAGAAAACTACCTGATCTGCCGCCGCAGTACCAATGCGTCTGCGCAATGCGTGTACGAGATCTACGCCGATAGGGAGACCGACGAGTATATGGTCTATATTCCCGATGCCCGTTACGAATATCATTCCGATGAAATGGCGCTGATCGCCGAAAACGAGCGGGGCTATTGGAATATGTTCGTGATCTATCAGGCAGGCGACGGCTACAATATGCAGAATCTGGTGGTGATGGAGGATGCCGCCTACGTGATCCTGGCCGATCTGCGGGAGGAATTTTTCTGCCACACCTTTACCGTTATGACCCCCGACCTGTCCTGTGACATCGTGTCTGTTACCGAAAATAGCGTGATCGTATATCTCAACGGCTATTCCAACGTGGATCGGGCGGTGGTCAGCCGCGTCGAGTATCCGCCGGAGGACGGAACGGTCATAGTGGATCAGGAGTCGCAGTATGCCGTAAGTGGCGCGCCGGCAGCTCCTACCGTATATTTGAAGAACGGCACGACCATCCAACCGGGGGCATCCTATGCGGATGGCAATCTGGTGTACGATTACGGCGTGCTCCACGCCAATAACGAAAAGACCACCGGACATATCGTTCTGAAAGGTCAAACCGATGACGTTGCCACCCTTATGACCTATACCAAGGCGTTCCTGCAGGAGACGGGGTTGGACTGCCGCACCGATTTTGACGGCATTGCCGCCGCCGCGCCCGCTATCGGACTGATCCGCAGGGAGTTTGGCAATACCTATAAGTGGAACGGGCAATCGGTTGCCTCCATTGCATCGGTGGAGCGAGCGTTTGCGCTGCGAGACGCAGGGGATATGAGCACGGTAGCGTCTTTGTACGAGACGGTCAAAAATGCGGAGCAGATGAGCTGGAATGAGGCGTTGCCCCCCACGTTAGGCGGGCTCAACTTTGCTGAGATCAAGGGCGTTTCTGCCCAAACCGTCGTATACCAAGACGGCGTGCTGACTGTAGACGGTCTGACGCTGGAGCTTTCCGAGCTGGCGCTGTTGGACGAAGGCAGTGAATATACGGTGCGCCTTGCCATTGCAAGGGTGGCAGACGGCAACGGCGCTGAGCCTATGTATACGAAATTGGGCGTGAAGCTGCTTGGCGCCGGTACTGCGCTGTCTGCAAGCGGGATCACCGTTGACGAGACGCTGGTGGTTCCGTTGACTCCGTCGGGCGATGAACTGTCCGCGATTTTTGCCGAGGGGGCAACCGAGTTCGCGCTCTCCCAAAGCGGCAGCTATCCGCTGATCACCGATCTGGTGGACGGCACCTATACCGTCGTTGCCTACGTGTGTACTGCGGAGGATCATATTCGGATCAGCGAGATGATCCCGCTGGTCTACGGCACCGATCTGTCCGAGACCCTTTCTACCGCCGTGACCGACACCGAGATCGGCAAAAACGGACAGGATCAGTTGACCCTGTCCATCGTGCAGAAGACCGAATATCTGCTGAGTCTCGACGCCGTGACGGGCGGCTACGATCAGGCATCGCTGACGGCATTCCTGATGGAGGAGGCTATGGCAAGAGGAATCGTTGTGACCGCCGCAGTAGAGCAGTATGACGCCGCCAACGGCACTTGGGTCGCGATTGCCGAGGACACGGCTCCGACGGAGGGGGATCGGTATCGGATGGCTTGCATCCGCACTACCGCCACGGGAGATTACGTGACGGTTTACGTGCTGTGCGACGTGCCCGCCCCGCTTCCCGACGAAGGCACGGAAACCCAATAAAATAGGGGCTGTCGCATAGCAGTAACGGATCGAGAGGGCTGTGCAGCCATAACGAAAAGAAAGAGAAGACTCGTTGCATTAGACGAATCTTCTCTTTTCTGTTACAGCGGGTTGGGGCGACCGCCCGGCTGAGGCTGAGTCAAAATACTCAATTTGACTCAGCCCCGTTAGTTTAAGTGATAATTCGGAAGGACGGTGAAGGAGAGGGAGCGCTTACAGCAGCCGTACTCCCGCCGCCTCGCACACCCGCACCGTCTCGGTGTCCCAGATGCTGGACTGCACCTCGCCGATGTGGGCGCAGCCCATCATCAGCATACAAAGTCTCGACTGTCCGATGCCGCCGCCGATGGTCAGGGGCAGCTGATCCTCCAGCAGCATCTTGTGGAAGGGAAGGGATCTGCGGTCGTCACAGCCCGAGAGGGTCAGCTGACGGTCCAGCGATTCTGCGTCTACGCGGATGCCCATGGAGGAGATCTCCACGGCCTTTCCCAAAACGTCGTTCCAGAAGAAGATGTCGCCGTTGAGGGACCAGTCGTCGTAGTCGGGGGCGCGCCCGTCGTGAGGCTTGCCCGAGCGGAGCTTGCCACCGATCTGCATGATGAAGGCGGTCTTATGCTCCTTCACGAAGGCGTCCTCCCGCTGTTTAGCGGTGTAGTCGGGGTAACGATCCTCCAGCTCCTGGGTGGTGATGAAGGCTACCTCGCGGGAAAGCCGGGTCTTCAGCTGGGGAAAGCGGACGTGAAGTCGGTCGCATGTGTTACAGATCGCGTCTACGATGGCGTTCACGATCAGCTGCAGATAATCGAGCGTGCGGGTCTCGCGGGTGATGACCTTCTCCCAGTCCCATTGATCCACGTAGATGGAGTGGAGATTGTCCAGCTCCTCGTCCCGACGGAT
The DNA here is from genome assembly GCA_964519075.1 of uncultured Lachnospiraceae bacterium. Lineage (GTDB taxonomy): Bacteria > Bacillota > Clostridia > Oscillospirales > CAG-272 > CAKSQF01. Next base: position 23 of record CAZFJJ010000157.1, on the reverse strand, counting down.
GGCGTTCATGTCGGTGTACAGAC
>CAZFJJ010000156.1:0-4740 GCA_964519075.1 uncultured Lachnospiraceae bacterium | reverse complement strand
GAAGACGAACTGAAGCTGGCTGAGGCATTGTCCCAGATCCTCACCAAAAACCGCTATGGCTGTGACATAGCAACCGACGGCGAGACCGGTCTGGACATGGCCATGTCCGGCATCTACAGCATGATTCTTTTGGACATCATGCTGCCCAAGATGAACGGCATGGATCTGCTCCGCCGTCTCCGCTCCTCCGGCATCACCATCCCCGTAATCCTGCTGACCGCAAAGGACGACCTGAGCGACAAGGTCAACGGTCTGGACGCCGGTGCCGACGACTATCTCACCAAGCCCTTCCAGAGCGAAGAGCTGATGGCTCGCATCCGCGCGCTGTCCCGCCGCAACGCCGAGCTGATCCCCGAGACCGTTCTTGCCTTCTCTGACACCACGCTCAACCTCTCCACCTACGAGCTTTGCTGCGGCGACAGAAGCATCCGTCTGGGTCTGAAGGAAATGGGCATTGCCGAGATGCTGATGCGCAGCGGCAAGCGGATCGTTCCCAAGGAAGAGATCCTGGTCAAGGTTTGGGGCTACGACACCGAGGCTGAGTACAACAACGTGGAGGTTTACATTTCTCTGCTCCGCAAAAAGCTGAAGCACATCCACGCAACCGTCAGCATCTGCACCGTTCGCGGCGTCGGCTATAACCTCTATCCCGGCATCTTCGAATGAACCGAAGCCCGTTTTGGCGGCTTCGACTGAAATTTATCGCCATCAGCATGAGCCTGCTCCTGCTGTTTCTGGCAATCGTATGCGTATCGGTATTTGCTGCGATGTCCCATTCACTGATGCAGCGAAGCGAGGTCGTTCTGGATTACACCGCCGAGTTGATCCGTACCGGACAGTATATCAAAAACGGATCCAACGTAGTGCCCGCTTCGCCGCCCGCCGCCGACACGTCCGAGGAGAGCGCCGCCACGGGCTCCGATCCGGAGACCGAGGCACTGCGGAAGCAGGAGTGGATGCTGCGCCACGGCAACGTCCATCTGGACGCAATTCTGCTGGAGCACGTAATCGCGATCTACGTAAACGCTGACGGAAAGATCCTGCATATTTTGCAAAACGGTGTCAGCGACAGCAACTACACGGATGCAGTCGGTGCGTCGCTGGCATCATTCTTGGGTCAATCGCCCGAGGAGGACGGAACTGCCAAGCTGGACGGCGTCTCTTTCCGCTACAAATGCTATTCCATCGGCGGTCAGTCCCTTTGCCTGATGGTCAATTGCGACAGCGACAGTGCCAGCACCAATCAGCTGATACTGATTTTAGCCAGCATCGGTCTGGTGTCGATCATTCTGCTGCTTTGTCTGTGTTACTATCTATCCGGCCGTGCTATCAAGCCGCTGGAAACCAGCTGGAAGCAGCAGCAGCAGTTCGTTCACGACGCGTCTCACGAGTTGAAAACACCGCTGGCGGTGATCTCCACCAATATTGAGGCGATCCGCGGCTGTCCCAACGATACCATCGCCGAGCAGGACAAGTGGCTCTCCTATATCGCCGAAGAGGCCGCGGATATGCGGAATCTGGTCAACGATATGCTGACCCTTGCCAAGGGCGACAACCCCGTTCGGGGAGAGCCGGTGACGGTAACCTTCTCCCTCAGCGACGTCGTAGAGGAATCGGGGCTTCTGATGGAAGCCAACGCACTGGATGCGGGAATTCAGCTGAACACCGAGGTTGAGGAAGGCATCCACTTCATCGGCAATCCCGACGACATCAAGCACGTCCTGCTGATCCTGCTGGACAACGCACTGAAGAACACCTTCGAAGGAGGTCAGATCGACCTGGGTCTGCACCGTTCTCACAATGATTTGCTGATCACCTGCCGCAACACCGGACGGGGCATCCCCGCTTCCGAGCTGCAGAACATCTTCCGCCGATTCTATCGGGTGGATCCCTCCCGCGCACGGCTTACCGGAGGCTCGGGTCTGGGGCTGTCCATCGCCGAGCGGATCGTGGAAGGCTACAAGGGCAAGATCTGGGCGGAAAGCAAGGAAGGCGAATGGGCTCTCTTCTGTGTCAAGCTGCCTGCGATGAAAGAGTAAATTAATATAGAGGGTCCTTCTTTCGGAAGGACCCTCTTTTGCAAAGCACGGTTGGCGATCTCCCCATCGTAAGAGGGATAGACGCAGATCGCCTCCCCTATCGGTCATCCTCCGACTCCATTGGAGATCCCTCCTCACCCAACCATTCCCAACGGCCGCTGTCATTTGCGGTCGTTTCATTTTGCACCGATCCTTCCCACGGCTCATACACTGGTAGCGGATACTGTTTCGATCACAGCCATCCACCCTCGAATTTACGGAGGAAGGTATATATAGAATGATGGAAATGAAAAACGTCCCCACCGCTCTTCTCATCGGCGGGGATCACCGTATGGCGCACGCTGCGAAGGAATTTCGAAAGGCAGGGTACGCCGTGACCCTTTGGGGACAGGACACCGCCAACTTCCCACCCGCCGTGTCCGATGCCGCCGCCCCGGCCGAGCTGGTCGTCCTCCCCATCCCCGTCACCCGCGACGGAATGCATCTGAACGCGCCGCTGTCGCAATCACCCATCCCGCTGGACGAAGTAGTAAACGCGCTCCGTCCGGGGCAGACCGTGGCCGGCGGCACGCTCCCGCAATGGTTTGCTGATATCCTTCGGGCGAAGGGGTGTTCGATTTACGATTATCAAACCGATGACGGCTTCGTCCTTCCCAACGCTCTGGCCACCGCCGAAGGCGCTATTGCCCTTGCCATCACCGAGAGCGACGCCCTGCTGGCGGGCAGCGAGTGCGCCGTGCTGGGCTTCGGACGGATCGGCAAGCAGCTTTGCCGTCTGCTGTCGGCAATGGGCGGAGTGGTAACGGTGCTTGCCCGCAAGGCCTACGACCGCACCCTTGCCGAAACGCTGGGCTACCAAGCCTATCCGATCGACGAGTCAGACGCGGTTCTGCCCCGGTCATTGCTGATCTTCAACACAATTCCCGTCCGACTTTTGGATTTTGCGGAAGCAAAATTGCCCGCCGATGGGATCATCATAGATCTGGCGCCGATCTACGAGCCCTCAGCCCATCCCAAGGTGATCCGCGGAGCGGCTCTGCCCGCCAAATACTCGCCCGCTTTTGCGGGAAGGCTGATCGCCCGCTGCGTTCTGGCGCATCTCGGGGAGGTGGAGACCCTATGATCGGCTTCGCATCCTGCGGCTCCTTCTGCACCCTCTCCCGCGCCATGCGACAGATGGAGCTCCTGTCCAAGACCCACGAGCTGCTGCCCATCGTCAGCCCGGTGGTGGCGGTTACCGACACCCGCTTCGGCAAGGCGGCCGATCTGTTGGCGTTGATGGAATCGATCAGCGGCAAGAAGCCTCTGACCACCATCGCCGAAGCCGAGCCGCTGGGTCCCGCCATCCCGCTGGAGGCACTGGTGATCGCGCCCTGCACCGGCAACACCCTTGCCAAGCTGGCCAACGGAATCACCGACACCTCGGTGACCATGGCGGCGAAGGCTCACCTGCGAAACGGCAGACCGCTGATCATCGCCCTGGCCAGCAACGACGCCCTGTCGGCTAATCTCCGCAACGTCGCCACGCTGCTGGAGCGCAAACACATCTATTTCGTCCCCCTGGGGCAGGACGATCCCCAGTCCAAGCCGCACAGCATGGTCTGCGACTTCGAGCGGATCCCCGAAACCCTCGCCGCCGCCCTGGAAGGCCGCCAGCTCCAGCCGTTGTTGACGAAGTAACGGTGTGGGGGCTTTTTGTAAAAAGCCCCCGCACCCCCAAAAACTTTATAAAAACGGCGCAAATACTTGCGCCGCCGCAGATATATAAACCGGGCTCGGCAAGCACTTGCCGACCTCTTTTAGTCATTTATATTATTGTGTACCAATCGCCCCGCAAGTATTTGCGGGGCTTTTCAAAAGTTCTTGGGGGTCCAGCCCCTTCTTTCAAGAAGGGGCTGGCAGGTCCGGGCAGAGCCCGGAGCATTTATTTTTTCATCAGATTCAAGAGCAGCTTCCACAGCTTTTCACAGCTGGGGATGTAGAGCGCCTCATCGGGGGTATGAATGTCCTTGAGGGTGGGTCCGATGGAGATGGCATCGCAATTGCCGCCGAAGGCGGAGACGATGATGCCGCACTCCAGACCTGCGTGGATGGCGTTCACAATGGGATTGGAATCCGCGCCGAAGGTCTCCTTGTACACCTCCACGAAATCGGTGGCCAGCTTGGAGCTCGGATCGAAATCCCAGCCCGCATGACGGTCTTCGATCTCCATCTCCACAGAGAGCGCCTTGGCAAGCCGCTTAAAGGTGAGGGTCAGGGCATCCATCTCGCTGTCCGAGGAGGAGCGCGCCATCACGGCCACCTGCACCGCCTCGGGAGTGGTGGTCACCACGCCGGTGTTGGAGGAGGTGCGCACGAAGCCCTCCACAAAGGGAGACATGGCCACCACGCCGTCGGGCAGCAGGGTCAGCAGATTGATAACGGTGGAGCTGTCCTTGTAGGTCAGCATCGCATCGGTGAGAGCGCCCTTCCCTACCAGCAGCTTGAAGCCTGCGTCGGCTGCCGACAGCTCCTTCTTGATCTTGGCTTCCTCTGCCAGCAAAATAGCGGTCGCTGCCTTGGGATCGTCCACGTACAGCTCGGCAAATGCCTCGCGGGGGATGGCGTTGCGCTTGTTTCCGCCACTTACCGTCACCAGATTGAAGGGGGTATCCTCGTAAAGCACCGCCAACAGCCGACCCAGGATACGGTTGGCGTTGCC
>CAZFJJ010000155.1:0-4756 GCA_964519075.1 uncultured Lachnospiraceae bacterium | reverse complement strand
TATGGGATTATTCGGTCATTTGAGCAAAACAAGAGTGCAGATACCACCATATTGGGAACTCCCGGATATGCTGCTCCAGAGCAGTTCGGTTTTTCGCAGAGTGATCCACGGACAGATATCTATGCTGTTGGGGTGCTATTGAATGTTTTGCTAACAGGGAAACTCCCTCATGAACAACACTGTGATGGCGTTTATGGCAAAATTGTTAGCAAGTGCATACAAATCGATTCAAAGCAGCGGTATATGAGTATGGAAGAATTGCGCAACGCTGTTCGGAACAAAGTTGAAGACCAAAGCGCGGCAGATTCATTTATCAAAAAGATACCCGGAATCAGAAGCAAACGAACCCCCGTTGTTGTTATTTCAGTGATAGGTTATATTTTTGCGATCATATTTAGCAAAGCGCTTATTCTCCGGCTTTCAAAAATCAAAAGATACAGGAGAAACACCATGAGCGAAAGAATGTTACTTGAACCTGTAAAAAATCACGCGAAAATCATTTGCTTAGATTGACACAGGGAAATAGAAGCGAATACATAGCGAGGTGCATCAAATTTGACCAGTTCTGTACTGGTCAAATTGTGGTCAAAAATTTCTGCGAAATCAGAAATTGTGCAGAATGTTGAAAAAACGACCGTTTTCAAGGGGTTTAAGCCTTAAAAACGGTCGATTTTTGGTCGAAGTGACAGGACTCGAACCTGCAGCATCCTGGTCCCAAACCAGGCGCGCTACCAATTGCGCTACACCTCGATGGTGAAAAAACTTATGAAATTGTAGTTCTCACAGAACTGGTCAAAATTGTGGTCAAACCACTTTTACGAGGGTAGGCCAAACGGCAAATGCTCGTTTTTCCTCCATTTTTCTCGCGTTTCCTCGCTTTTTTGAAACGGGGATCGGGCAGCGACCTTTAGCTCCCAAATGAAGTGCGGTACCAGCTCCGCTACACCCCGATTTTTATTCAATTTTTCTTCTTTATGCGTGGAAGTGGGATAAACTGTGGTCAAACGCAAATTCCACGCGATTTTACGTTTTTATAAAGTGCCGAAAATGCCGATGTTTCAAGGCTTTTCGGGACTTTTGCTTTTTCACGGCATTTTGTGCCGGGCACGCTCCCAAAGCAGGCACTCGACCAACTGAGTTACACCTCGATATGCGATTGCGGCGGCGAATCAAGTTCGCTACGCCATAGTATAGCACATTTTTTCTCCTTTGTCAATCGCAAATTTCAAAAATCTCGCCAAACTCTGTTGACGTCGGGCGATGCTATTGACATCCGTTCCGATTTCTGCTATACTGAACTTGCAAAAATCGACAAATGGAGATACGTATGCGACAACTCTCTCTCTTTTTAGCAATCGCGCTCCTGCTGAGCGTCTTGTCGGGCTGCAGTGCGGCGAATTCTTCGTCCGCTACTACTGCAGGGAGCACCGATTCAACCCCGTCTGCCACTACTACGGGGGCTGTGACAGCCGAGCCCGTGACGACTCCTCCCTCTACTACCGACGACCCACCGATTACCGAACCAATGCCGCCCACACCCGAGGGGACGGGTGTGCTAATGAGTTTGATCCTGACGGCCGCGAGCAATCCCACGCTGGCAGAGGATATTGCCTTTACCGTCAACGAGGATGCCCGCACGGCGACGCTCACCCTTGACTACCAAACCTACGCTGATCTGGCGACCCTGTCCGATGCGCACCTTACCGCGGTGACCGAGGGCGGGTTGGTCAGCTTCTCCGCGCTGACCGCGAACGGCGGCGTGGATCTGACGGCAGGTGCCGTTTGCACGGTCACCGACGAAAACGGCTGGGTGAAGGAATACGCGCTCACGGTGGATCGCACGGTCTATCAGCTGCCCATCGTCAATATCACCCTTTCGGAGGGCGTGGAGGTGGACGAGATCGATCGCGACTTAACGACCCCAATGACCTTTTCGCTGGATTGCTCAACGGTTGCCGGCTATGAATCTGTCGGCAACGTCAGCGGAACGATCCGCGGACGGGGCAACTCCACCTGGAAGTGGGACAAGAAGCCCTACAAGATCAAGCTGGACGTCAAAAAATCGCTCCTGGGGCTTGACGACAACCGGGACTGGATCCTGCTTGCCAACTACGCCGACAAATCGCTGATCCGCAACACCCTTGCCTATGAGATGGGCAGAGTGCTGGACAACCTGGTCTGGTCGCCTCACTCCTACCCGGTTGACCTCTTCGTCAACGGCGAATATCGCGGCGTGTACTCGCTGGGCGAGCACATGGAGGTGGCAAACGGACGGGTGGACATCGAGGAAGGCTCCACCGATCCCGATACTGATTATCTGCTGGAGATCGGCGGAATGGCACCTACCGGCGACGTTAACGGGGTACACTATTTCCACACCGACGGACGGCTTGTGCGCTTTGCTACCTTCAAATCTCCCGATTACGATGAGATTACCGACGAGCAAAAGGCGTTTCTCACCGACTTTTTCCAAAAAGCCGAGAACGCCATCAAGAAGGGCGAGGGCTACGAGGAGTACATCGACGTGGACAGCTTTGTGGACTGGATCATTCTTCACGAGCTTTCCTACAATCTGGATTCCTGCTTCCGCCGCTCCTGTTTTTTGGTAAAAGAGAAGGGCGGGAAGATCCGAATGGGTCCTATTTGGGATTTTGATCTTGCCTTCGGCAACTTCTCCCGCGACAATAAGAATTACGACAACTGGGTCACCGTCGGCAGTAACGAAGAGGATGCTTATGTAAAATACAACTGGTGCACCTATCTGCTCCGTGATAAGGAGTTTTGCGCCCGTCTGGCCCAGCGGTGGGCGGAGGTACGCGACCGCCTGCTCAGCGTTGCAAACGATACCATCGACACCTACGGCGCGTTGCTGGACGGCGGTTCGCAGCAGGAAAATTACCTTGTTTGGCAGATCTGGGATATTCGTTCGGGCTACCAATCCAAATGGTGTATGGAAGCCAACACGTACGAGAAACAGCTGCAATATCTGAAGGATTTTTTGAAAAAGCGCGCCGAGTGGATGGACGGCGCCATCCCCAAGCTGCCCAATTAACCTGCCGTGCGGTCGATGATCTGGCACAGCGAGACGGCGGGGATGGACAGCACGAACCAGGCCGCCGTGAAGGGCAGACAGACCTGTCCCAGCAGATTCATGGGGAGCTTTGAGTAATCCCAGATCTCCCAATGAAGCCCCAGATTGACCACGCACCCGATGGAAAACTCCACCGCGGTAATGGCAAGCGCTCCCGAGAACCACATCAAGGGGAGCGGCAGGGCAGTACGGCTGATCAGAAGCAGCAGCACCATGGAAACGCCGCCTGCCAGCGACATGGTCCAATGGGTGCGCCCCCGCCAGCTGAGCTCGATGAGGGGATAGCCCGCGGCACCCAGCAAAAAGAGCAGGACGGGCGTGGGAACGGTGTGCAGCAGCAATTTCATAGCGGTCTCCTTTTCGTGTGATCGCTATGTAGTATAAACTGTCCCCCGAAAACTATACGGCGGGGATTTCTGCCGCCCGAAGGAGATTTTTGAATGGAAGAAAAAATGATCACCGATCCGCAGGCGGAGACTGATGCGGCTTACATGAGCCTTGCGCTGGAGGAAGCGGAAAAAGCCCTTGCCAAAGACGAAGTCCCTGTAGGTGCGATCCTGGTGTGGGAAGGGAAGGGCGTGGTCGCCCGCGCCCACAATACCCGCGAGAGCGGCAAGAACGCCCTCGGTCACGCCGAGCTTTCCGCTATCGACGCGGCCTGCAAAGCGCTGGGCGGCTGGCGGCTCCACAAAGCGACCCTCTATGTGACGCTGGAGCCCTGCCTCATGTGTACGGGTGCGATCCTGTCCGCGCGGATCAAGCGAGTGGTTTACGGCGCGCCCGATCCCAAAGCGGGCGGCTTGGGCGGACTCTGCGACCTGCGAGAAGTGGGATTTCCTCACACGCCCGAGGTAGTATCGGGCGTTGCCGAGGAGAAGTGCAGGGGGCTGCTGGACGAGTTTTTTGTGAGGCTGCGGGAGAGGAAGAGGAAGTAACATTCTTAATTTAATCAGACGACTGTTTTATCGGAAGGAGAATCACCATGAAACTCACAAAAAACGATTGTTGATTATCATCGGTTTGATACTTGTTGTTGTGTTGGCATGTGTTGTTTTACTGTTTTCGGCTAAAAAACAGTTAGAACACGACATCAAGTACGGTGAGTTTCCCTTTTCTTTGACCTATAAAATGGGTGGTGAAACGATAACTGTCAACCATACATACGTTTGTGAATTTGACGGAATCGGTTGGGATACAGGTCGCGGATTTTACAGAAAATGGACCGGCTATGTGAAAGAAACCGGATTGGAGAATGTTTTAATCACAGAAGATTCAGAGAGACAAATATTCTGTCAAGTGGGAGATCTGCGGTATTATATGGGTGATGATAACGATCTATCATGGGAAAACGAATCATTGTCCCCTCCGCATTTGTATATTGTCAAAAAAACAAATGATTATGATTATTTTTCCGTCGATCAAATCAAACAAACCTACGATATAGAAATTATATCTTGGGATTTTTCAAAGCCTATAGAAAACGGATCAAAATAAAAAATCTGATAAATCACAAAAACTTCCCCGAATCTGTTGACAAGCGTCGAAAAATAGACTATAATAAATTGTATATGACCGAGTTTCCCCGGACAGCCGCCAGCCAAGGAAGTGGGTGGAGTCTGAGGCGGGAGAAAACTTCGGCGTTTGAGATGGTTTCTCCCGCCTCAG
>CAZFJJ010000154.1:0-4772 GCA_964519075.1 uncultured Lachnospiraceae bacterium | reverse complement strand
TGATCCGCTCAGGCAAGCCCGTGGTGCCTGCCATCAACAAGTGCGACTCCATCGGCGCTCTGCCGCCCGAATTCTACGAATTCTACGAGCTGGGCTTTGCCGTCGATCCCATCGCCGTCTCTTCTATCCACGGCAGCGGCACCGGCGATCTTTTGGAGACCGTCTATTCCTTCTTCCCTAACGAGACGGAAGAGGATGAGGACGATACGCTCATTAAGGTTGCGGTCATCGGTAAGCCGAATGCGGGAAAATCGTCTATTATCAATCACATTCTCGGCGAGGATCGTCTCATTGTCTCGGACATCGCGGGCACTACCCGCGACGCCATCGACACCTACGTGGAGACCCCCGAGGGACGCTTTATGTTCATCGACACCGCAGGCATCCGCCGTCAGAGCAAGGTGGAGGATCGGATCGAGAAGTACAGCGTGCTCCGCGCCAAGATGGCGGTTGAGCGTGCCGACGTTTGTCTCATTATGATCGACGCATCGGTGGGCATCACCGAACAGGACGAGAAGATCGCGGGCATCGCCCACGAGGCGGGCAAGGCTTCCATCATCGTGGTCAACAAGTGGGATCTGATCGAGAAGGACAACTCCACCACCAACGAGTTTACGAACAAGATCCGCACCGCGCTCTCCTATATGCCCTACGCCCCCCTGCTCTTCGTTTCGGCCAAGACCGGTCAGCGGGTCACCAAGCTGTACGAGCAGATCGTCTACGTCCACAATCAGGCCTGCACCCGCATCACCACGGGTATGCTCAACGATATGCTCACCGACGCCACCACCCGCGTTCAACCGCCCTCCGATAAGGGCAGACGGCTGAAGATCTACTATATGACGCAGATCGGCGTTCAGCCCCCCACTTTTGTCATCTTCTGTAACGACATCCGATTGTTCCATTATTCCTATCAAAGATATATCGAAAACCAGCTCCGCGAGGTCTTTGGCTACGTGGGCACGCCCATTAAGCTGATCCTGCGTCAGCGGGGCGATGAAGGAGGCGACAAGTAATGCTTGACTTTTTGACTCGTCTAGTGTTCGGAAACTATTCCGATCACGGATTGATTATGAATATTTTCGGGGTCAAGATCAGCCAAACCGATGCGGGATTCAACATTGATTTCGGCAGCGAATCCACCGTAATCTGGATGCTGCTGTGCGTGCTGGCTTGGATGATCGTGTCCTATCTGCTGGGCAGCATCAATTTCTCGATACTGATCTCCAAGCTGGCGTTCAAGGACGACATCCGTAACTACGGCAGTAAAAACGCCGGTACAACCAACATCGGACGCACCTACGGTTACAAATTCGGTGCTATTACGCTGATCGGCGACGTGGGCAAGGGTCTTGTCTCCGTTCTGATCGCCCGTGTGATGCTGGGTGACAGTGCAGCGCATCTGTGCGGTCTTTGCTGTATGCTGGGTCATTGCTTCCCGATTTTCTACCGCTTCAAGGGCGGCAAGGGCGTTGCGACCTCCGCAGGTGTCATTCTCGCAATGAGCCCTCTGGCAGGTCTGATCTCCATCACGGTCTTTTTGATCGTCGCCATCGGTATGCACTACGTTTCGCTGGGCTCTATCATGGGCGCGCTGTTCTATCCCCTGTCGCTCAACGGAATCACCAAGGTCTTCACCGGTCGATCCCCCACCGCACTGATGTCTATTTGCGCCGTTCTGATGGCAGGTATTCTAATCGCCCGCCACCACTCCAATATCAAGCGGCTGTGGGAAGGCAACGAGCGGAAATTCTACATCTCCAAGCTCTTCAAGAAAAAGACCGAAGAGGAGCCCTCTCTCGAGCAGGCTGAGGCTCCCCGCAGCCTTCATACCATCGACTCCGAGGATGAGGACGACAACAATTGACCCGCCGGGGGGGAGTTGCCCCCAAGAAGTTGTCAAAAAAAATTGAAAAATTTTGATTTACCTATTGCATTTTTGAAAAACCTATGGTATAATAACGCTGTTGTGATTTACAGTAATCTCTTAGTAGTTAATGGAGGTGCAGAAAATGGCTAAGTGTGAACTCTGCGGCAAAAGCGTCGTCTTCGGTCAGAATGTTTCCCATTCCAATCGCAAGACCAACAGACAGTGGAAGCCCAACATCAGAAAAGTTAAGGCAAATGTAAACGGTACTCATAAGACCATCAGCGTTTGCTCTCGTTGCCTGCGTTCCGGTAAGGTCGAGCGGGTTTAATTTCCCTGCATGGAACAAGGACGGTTTTCCGTCCTTGTTTTTTCACTTATATGAAACAATCCCTTCTCTGCCGCACCAACGGCGGCATACGGGAATATACTGAACTACCCTACTCCATGGAGCTATCATGAAATCGACTTCCACTTTATTTTTGTGTCTGCTGACCCTGCTGCTGCTCGCGCTGGCGTTTGCCGCCTGCCAAGACGGCGATTCAGAAGCTACCGACGGCGGCACTGACTCGACCACTGCTTCCACGACCACAGTCGATCCCGCGCAGCGCCCTATGCCGGCACAAACCACGTCCTTACCCGTCCCCGACTCCTCGGATGACCCTGTCGGTACGACTACGGCAGCCCCTACCGATACCACTCCCGACTCCCCCGCAACCGACGAGCCGATTACGGTTCCGTCGGTCACCACCACCGCAGAGCCTGTTGAAACCACCGCACCGATCGTGACGACTACTACGCCGAAGGTGACCACCACCACCGTTCCCATCACGACCGCTCCGCTGGATCCGAACTCCGAATGGATCGTGGTGAACACCGACGATTATCTGAACCTGCGCCAAACGGCTTCTACTGCCTCGCGCATCCTGACCCGGATTCCTGCCGGTGATTCGGTTGAGATGCTGGGCTTCTCAGGCTTCTTCGCCAAGGTTCGCTATTATGAGTACACCGGCTACGTGTATTGCAGCTACATCACACGCATCGACGGCGCGGGCACCGACACCGAGCTAACCGTTCTGCAGCCCGTACAGAACTACAGCTACGAGCAGATGCAGACCGACCTTGCGATCCTTGCGGAAAAGTTCCCCGATCGGCTGACGCTCTCCTCTATCGGAAAGAGCGAGGAGGGACGCGATCTGACCCTTTGCCTCCTGGGTAATCCCGAGGCAGAGCGGAACATTTTGATGCAGGCCTCCATCCACGCCCGCGAGCACGTGGTCACGCAGATCGCCGTAGGCGAGATCGACTATATCCTGCATCACCAAGACATGGTACTGGACAACGGCATGACCGTAGCAGAGCTGCTGGATTCGGTCTGCATCCACATCGTGCCCATGAGCAATCCCGACGGCGTGACCATCTCCCAGACCGGCGTGATGCCCCCTCCCTTTAGCGACCTCTATTCCTCCGATACCGCTACAACCTGGAAGGCCAACGCCAAGGGGATCGACCTGAACGCCAATTTCGACGCATTTTGGGATCGGTACGGCAGTATTTACGACTCCTTCTCCCCATCTCCCGCAGGCTACCGCGGAACCGCCCCCGAGTGCGCCGCCGAGTCCAAAGCGCTAGGCGATTACCTGCGCTCTATGCCCTTCGATCTGACGCTGAGCTATCACACCTGCGGCACGCTGATCTACTGGTCCTTCGATTACGAGAACCATCCCGAGGTCAATCAGAAAAGCTACGAGGCAGCCCAATTCCTGTCCCAAAAAAGCGGATTTAACTTGGGTGAGCAAGTTACCAACAGCACAGCAGGCTTCAAGGATTACGCCATGCAGACACTGGGCATCCCCTCGCTGACCATCGAGTTTTCGATGGAGGACTCCCCCGCTCCCCTCAGCGAATTCGAGCTGACTTGGGCGCGCGCCAAGGAAACTCTGCTGACCTGCGCACAATGGGTTCTGACCCAAGAATGATCTCATCCACAAGAACCGTTTCGATCTTACGAAACGGTTCTTTTTTGCATAATATTTGATTTTTTTACGGAAAATGATTGACAGATGATCCGTGTTTTGCTATAATATAGGTTGATTTATTGTTTCTGATTTAGGAGGATATAGATATGAAATGGACTTCGGTCAACGACATCAGAGAATCCTATCTGCGCTTCTTTGAGTCCAAGGGACATCTGCGTCACAAGAGCTTCCCTCTCGTTCCCATCGGGGACAAGTCGATCCTGCTCATCAACGCAGGCATGACCCCTCTAAAAAAATACTTCACCGGCGAGGAGGAGCCTCCCCGTCACCGCATGACCACCTGTCAGAAGTGCATCCGCACGCCCGATATCGACAGAGTCGGTCTGACCGCCCGTCACGGCACCTACTTCGAGATGCTGGGCAACTTCTCCTTCGGCGATTACTTCAAGGAAGAGGCCATCACCTGGGCTTGGGAGTACATCACCAAGGTGCTGGAAATGCCCGAGGACAAGCTGTGGGTTACCATATACTTGGACGACGACGAAGCCTACGAGCTTTGGGCAAATAAGATCGGCGTTGATCCCGCTAAGATCGTCCGTCTGGGCAAAGAGGACAACTTCTGGGAGCACGGCTCCGGTCCCTGCGGTCCCTGCTCCGAGATCCACTTCGACCGCGGTCCTGAGTACGGCTGTGGCAAGCCCGACTGTAAGCCCGGCTGTGACTGCGACCGCTACATGGAATTCTGGAATCTGGTATTTACCCAGTTCGACAACGACGGCAAGGGCAACTACACCCGCCTTGCCAAGCCCAATATCGATACCGGTATGGGTCTGGAGCGCCTGGCCTGCATCCTGCAGGGCGTAAACAACCTCTTTGAGGTGGACACCGTCCGCAACATCATGGCGGCCATCAGCGAAAAGGCCAAC
>CAZFJJ010000153.1:0-4796 GCA_964519075.1 uncultured Lachnospiraceae bacterium | reverse complement strand
AGGATGCCCAGCACTCGCTTATCCTCGACCGAACGGACGAAGACCATGTGGCACTTTTTGCGGCACATTTCCTCGAAGGCAGAGGAGAGCAGGGTAGCGGTGGTGACGTAGACCGCGGGCGAGACGAACTTTTTGGGGTCGGACGCCTTGGCGTCGCCTCTCAGGGCGGCGAGAAGATATTCCCGGGAGCGCAGGAAGCCGGCGAAGCTTGCGCCGTCGGCCTTGCGAACGGGGATGCGGGAATAGTGCGCCTCCAACAACTCCTTTCGGAGCGTCTCCGGATCGGCGGACAGCGAAACCGATACCACGTCCTCGATAGGCTTATAGACGGTCTCTACGGTCAGCTCGGAGAACTCCACGGCAGAGCGGATGATCTCGCTCTCCTCGGGCTCCAGAATGCCTTCCTCCTCGCCGCTGTCCACGATGTCCACGAAGTCGTCGTCGGTCAGGGCGGAGGGATCCTCCTTGGAGATTCTTTTCTTGAGGAAATTGGTAAATCGGGTGAACACAAAGGTGAGAGGGAAAACCAGCTTCATGTAGACCGAGAAGACTCGCGCGATGCCCATGGTATAGGCGTCGCAGTTGACCTTGGCGATGTTTTTGGGCACGGTTTCGCCGAAAATAAAGACGATCAGCGTAATGACGACGGTGGAAACGAAGGAGGCAATGCTCTCGTCTCCCGAAAACAGGTCGATGAACAGGAAGGTGCCGACCGAGGCGATCAGCGTGTTGACCACGTTGTTACCCACCAGGATGGCGACGATGGCGTCGTCGTAGCGGTCCAGGACTTTTTCGGCACGGCGGGCACGCTTGTTGCCTGCCTCCGAAAGCTGGCGGATGCGGAACTTGTTGCAGTAGGAAAATGCGGTTTCAGTGGCGGAAAAGAGCGCACTGAACAGTAGCAGGATGCAGATGAGAATACATCGGGCAGAACTGCCCATAGACAAAATCACTCCTTTGGGTCAAGGGGCGGCGACAGCAGGAGAAGACGGAATCAGGAGACGGGGCTGTCGTTGCAGTCGGCAGACTGCGGTGAACGGGTATACTACACCAGTATATACAAACCCAATTGTAGCACAGAGTGCGCGGAATGTCAAGAGAATTTTTAGGATATTCATTCTAAAAAAATGTTTTGGTGCAACAAAATCGGCTTTTGAAGGGAATTACAGGTATAAGAGGATTTTTGATCCGTCCTTGACAAATCTTGGATCGCGTGATATACTATGACCAGATCCCAAACGGAGGAAAATATAATGAAAAAAACACTTGCCCTTTTGCTGCTCACCGCAATGCTGACCGCACCGCTGGCGGGATGCAGCGATACCGACGATACACCCGCTAAGACGACCGAAGGAGCGGACAACGGCACTGACAACATCCCCGAATACAACGCCGCCGAGGCTAACCCTGCTTCGGATTTTGAGTATGAAGTGAATGACGATGGTGGGATTACGATTACCAAATATATTGGCACCGACACAGACGTGGTGATTCCCGAAAAGATTGACGGGAAGAATGTGACTGTGATTGGGGCGGGAGCATTTAATCGTTGTGCAGTGCTGGAAACCGTCGTGATGTCCGACAAGGTGATTACGATCGCCACTAGTGCGTTCAGCAAATGTGACCGCTTAACCGCCGTGGGGCTATCCAATGCTTTGATTTCAATTGGTGAAGCAGCGTTCAGCCATGATGAGGCATTGTCCTCCATTGTACTCCCCGATACATTGACTTGCATCGGCACTTTAGCGTTTTCAAATTGCAAATCGCTCAAACATATCAACATTCCCGCACACAGTTTCGATAACGTTCCGAAAGATGGTGATTATCACGCCGCATTTATAAGCTCCGGTCTTGAATCGGTAAACTTGGCAGAAGGAATCCAATTTATTCCCAATGCAACGTTTGCAAAAACGATGCTGAAAGAAGTCGTTCTCCCTGATAGTATGCAATACATTGACCGCAGTGCTTTCGCAGATTGTGCAAGCCTTGAAAAGGTCACGTTGAACGCTGGCCTCGAGACAATCTCCATTGAAGCATTCTCCAATACCGGGCTGACCGAGATCGTCATTCCACAGTCGGTAAAAAATCTCTGGTATTCCGCATTTGACGGAGCAACGGCACTCCGAAAGGTCTATTTCGAAGGGGATGCTCCCGAATGGTTTATGGCAGACGAAAAAGATGTCCCCTTCACCATCTACTACCACGAAGGCGCTACCGGCTTCACCTCCCCCGAGTGGAACGGGTATAAGACTGAGATTTGGTGATTAATAAACCGAAAGGAGATATAACCATGAAAAAAACAATGGCACTTTTGCTGCTCACCGCAATGCTGACCGCGCCGCTGGCGGGATGCAGCGATACCGACGATACCCTCGCCCTGACCACCGAGGGAGCGGATCAGGGCACTGACAACATCCCCGAATACAACGCCGCCGAGGCTAACCCTGCTTCGGATTTTGAGTACGAGGTGAATGACGATGGCGGGATTACGATTACGAAGTATATTGGTACTGACACGGACGTGGTGATTCCCGAGAAGATCGACGGGAAGAATGTAACGGTGATTGGTGAGGGCGCTTTCCGCGAAAACCAAACGCTAACCTTGGTTGCTATACCCGACACGGTGTGGCTGATTGATGAAGCCGCCTTCGTATTCTGTAATAATTTAACTACGGTCAGATTGTCCCAGAACTTGGAAGTAATCTTCACCAGTGCATTTGACAGCTGTAAAAAGCTCTCGAATATTCGTCTTCCGGGTTCTCTTACCCACATCGGCGAGCGTGCATTTGCCATGTGCGAATCGCTCAAACAGATTACGATACCTGCAAGTTGTTACCACAACGATGCGAAAGAATACTATATGTCCATGTTCTATGCCTTTGCTTATTCCGGACTGGAGTCCGTAGTCATCGAGGAAGGTGTGCAATTTATTCCCTCATTCGCATTTCTTGAAACCAATATAAAAGAAATCGTTATTCCCGCAAGCGTAGAAAAAATCGCTTCCGATGCCTTTAAGAATTGTGCAAATCTGAAGAAGATTCAGTTTGAGGGCAATGCTCCCCAAAATTTCATTGCAAATGAAACACAAGGTGAAGACGCCCCCTTTACCATCTACTATCACGAAGGCGCAGAGGGATTTACTACCCCCGAGTGGAACGGATACAAGACCGAGATTTGGTGAGTCTGAAGGTTCGAGTTCTGTAAAATGTTAAAAATTAGTTAAAATGCACGTTCCCATCTTGCCCAAAGAGGGGGGTGTGGTATACTATAGGGGTAAATCCTAATGGTTCGTCCGAAAGGAGCACGCTATGAAACGTATTGGTTCTTCTATCGTCATCTGTCTCGCTTTACTGCTTGCTCTGTTAAGCTGCGGAAAAGGGAAGGCGACCGTTACCGCCGTGGGCACCACCAAGGCAGTAACTCCCCCTGCCTCGGTAGGCTCGATGATTATCCGTCCTCCCACTCGCTCGGCCAATTCCCAATACGATGCCCAAAGCTGCAGTCTCTCTCTCGTGGAGCTGTGGGAAAGTGCCGACGCGGTAGCGTGGGTGTCTGTGGGCAACTGGCTGTCCGAGACCGATCACGGCAGTTATTACGATGCCTCCGTGATCGAGTGCTACAAGGGCGAGCTGCCCACCTCCATCGTGCTGGAGCAGGCGGGCAGCTCGGCGAAGACCTACACCGATTTCCCTCTGTTTACCTACGGAAACGAGTTTCTGGTCTTTTTGCAGGGCTGGGACGCCGAGGCGATTTCGGTGATCGGTTCGGTCGAAGGGACGGTCGTTCCGTCGAAGCCGTACATCGACGAAGTAGTCCCCGACGAATCCGTGGAGCAGATCGTGGAGGTGTCCGACTATGAGGACGGCGACTTCTTTATCGAAGTCCCTGTTATCGTTCCGGGCACCGGAACCACCGCTGTCGAAGAGGAAGTCCTGCCCGAGCCCGAGCCGCCCTACGAGCACTGCTATCAGCTGCTGTCGGGGATGGCGCTGATGGACACTGCCGTGGGCATGGACGGACAGGTGTATCTGTTGGATCGCTATTATCTGGTAGATCCCTATCTGGGCTTCCACGCTTACAACCGTCCCACGGCAGATGTGGATGCGGACGTTCGGCAGCTACTGGAAGCAAGGGATGCTTATTGCTATCGCCTGTTCGGTGGGCGCATTCTTTTCCGCCTCACCGATCTGATAGAGTATTTGCAAAATCCGCTCCCCGAGACGGCGGAAGAGTGACGCGCGCACCCTTGAACAAACGAAAAAACGAGAAATACCACATTCCCCCTCTTGCCAAAAGAGGGGGAATGTGGTATAATAATGTCATTCTATTCAAAAATGCCGCGGACGGAAATCGATCCTCGGCAGTCAATCTTGGAGGCAATCATGAAAGCAGTTATCACAGTCACCGGCAAGGACGGCGTAGGCATCGTTGCGAAGGTCAGCACCGAGTGCGCCAAATTCGGCATCAACATTATCGACATCTCCCAAAGCGTCCTGCAGGACTACTTTGCTATGATCATGATCGCCGAGATCGACGGTTTGAACATAGGATTCACCGAGTTCGCCGATCAGATGAAGGCGCTGGGCAGAGAGAGCAATCTGGAGATCCAGGCGATGCACGAGGATATCTTCAACTCCATGCACAAGATCTGAGCGGAGGACTTCACAGGCTATGCAAATGTACCGTAACGAGGACATCCTCGAGACTATCAACATGATTCGGAACGAGAATCTGGACATCCGCACCATCACCATGGGCATCTCGCTGTTCGACTGCGTCAGCGACGACAACGCCAG
>CAZFJJ010000152.1:0-4918 GCA_964519075.1 uncultured Lachnospiraceae bacterium | reverse complement strand
GGCCTGTGATATCGGCGTCCAGCACCGCCACCTGCTTGCCTGCTCTGGCGGTGGCCACAGACAGGAGGGAGGTCACCAGCGACTTGCCTACGCCGCCCTTTCCGCTGACCACGCCGATCACCTTTTTCACGTTGGAGCCGGGATTGGCCGCCGCCAGCAGGCTCTCCTTGTTACGGGAGGAGCAGCTTGCCGAGCAGGAGGAGCAATCGTGGGTGCATCCTTCGGGGGTCTGATTTTTTTCTGCCATATTGATTACCTTCTTTCTGAAAATGCATCGCGACGCTCACGCCGCTTCGGGGTCAGATCCTGCCGGGAGAGACGCAGAATCGTCCGCAGTCTCGACGGGATCGGGAACGGTCTCCGGCTCGGCGTCCGACTCTACGGTCAGCAGCTCCGTCAAGGTGTACACCTTCGGCAATGCCGAGGAGGAGGCGTAGACCGTCTGCATGATCTGATTGGCGGGATCAACGAACACGCCGCTGGGATCAAACTGCTCCGCGGTCAGCGCGTCCGGGTAGACGCACATCTGTTGATTCACCTGTCGGCGCGTATTGTCTTTGATCAGCACCCGATACTGTGCGCCGTTAGAATACACGCTTTGCGTACTGATATTGGTAACGGTAAACGAATCGTCGGAAGTCTTCAAAAAGTGACGGAGGAAAAACATATCCTGCCCGCCCGCGCTGGGAATATCGGTGGTCATTTGACTCCGCAAATCCATCGCGATCAGCGAAAGCTGATCCAGGCTGAGCACCTGACAAGCCTGCCGACGGAGCGAAGCGATCAAATATCGCCGCGCCTCAAACTGCCCCTCGGCAGGATCGTTATACTCGTCGTAAAGCAAAAACGCAACGGCACGACTCGAATCGAGCGTGTGTTGACCGGCAGACAATCCGCCCATTGCCACGGGCAGATTCACGGGCACATTCTGCAGGGTCTGCACGAAGGAAGCGAACTGGCGGTTATCGAAATTGACCGAGAAATCGATCGTGATGGAAAAGCCCGTTTCCAGCAGATCGCGGACAGCTTCCACGGCCGCGGCGGTAGCAGAGACCGTCGTGCCGCTCTCCTTGGAAAGCTCGGACTGATAGGCGCGGGCAAAGCTGCCGTCCAGCGTATTCCCCGCCGCACGGACGTACAGAGCCGTAGGAAGCTCCAGCCAATGGATCGCCTCGTCTGCGGTACGGAAGGTCAGCAGCGAGACGGTGGACAGGCTATCGTCGGACTCCAGCTGCGTGGTCAGAAGGACGACATAGGTGCGCCCCGTCCGATCGGGCAGCGGATCGCTGAGCGATTCAGCTTCCTCCGTAACCGAAGCCTCGGGGAAATGCTGATCCAGCGCTTCGGTCACCCGACCGCACCCGAAGAGTGTCAGGAGCGACGCCAGCGCAAGGGCGAGCGCTCCGAAAAAATAACGTTTCATCATATACAAAACCTCGTTCGGAGATGGAAAAGATTCGGATCTCTCATTGCAGTATAACACAGATCCTGCAGAAAGTCAAGACGAAACCGTAAACAATTTGCAAACGGAATCGTCACGCTTACGCTCATTATGCACGACCGACGAAGGTGTTATACCCAAAAAGCAAACGGACGCGAATCATCGCGTCCGTTCGTGCGGGGTCAAAGCTTAGCCCAGCAGATCCTCCAGACCTTCCATTGCCTGTTCCGCAATAGCCGCAGCAGCACAAGCGGGGCAATATTCCTTGCCGTCCAGCTCGTCGTACACCTCAACCAGCTCTTCCTCGCCGCATTCGTCGCACTTTCCGTCAGCGCCGCAGGCAACGAGACCCAGAACAAAAGTCAGAAGCAGCAATACGCAAATCAGTTTTTTCATGATACAATCCTCCGATCAAAATAGGTAGTATCATTGTACACTTTTTCGCGTCATTTGTCAATCCTTTTTGTTCATTTTCTCGCAATATTTTTTAACCGTTCCCGTGGCGCACCCCGCCCTACAGGGTTGGTGCGAATCCTCCTTTGCCCTTGGCAATTTCCGCTTTCAGCGCGGCGATCGCCTCCGATAAACCGCCCACCCGGTCGATCAGCCCCGCATCTACCGCTTCCCTGCCCTCGAGAATACTGCCTACGTCGGTGGCCATCTCCTCGGTGCGCATCAGCATCCCGCTAAACTGCTCCGCCGTTACCTTGGAATGCGCCACCACGAAATCGGTGATGCGGTTCTGCATCCGCGTGAAATAACGGTAGGTCTGGGGCGCGCCGATCAGCGTGCCGCTGATGCGGACGGGATGCACCGTCATGGTGGCGGAGGGGACGATGAACGACTGCTTCGCCGACACCGCCAAGGGCACGCCGATGGAATGTCCGCCGCCCAGCACCAGCGAAACGGTGGGCTTCTTCATGGAGGCGATTAGCTCGGCAATGGCAAGCCCCGCCTCCACGTCCCCGCCCACCGTGTTCAGCAAAAAGAGCACGCCCTCCACCCGATCGTCCTCCTCCACGTCCACCAAAAGCGGGAGCAGATGCTCGTACTTGGTGGATTTCTGGGTTTCGGGCAGGATGGAATGCCCCTCTACCTGTCCGATGATGGCGATGCAGCGGATAGACGTTCCGTCCGCCTTCACCGTAACGCCGCCGCAGTCATTGGGCTTGGCAGAGCTGCCGCGATCCTCCGTCTCGGGGGAGTTTTCCGCGTTATTTTCAAGATTTTCCTTCAAAAACATGGTGCCTCCTATTTACTTTTGCAAATTATCGTGCTATAATATAAGGTACAAACTCAGTATGACTAATATTTGCCGTACTATTCATAGAAATCGGAGGATTTACAAATGGATTTTATCGTTGAAACTTCTGCCCGTCACATTCATCTATGTCCCGCACATATTGAAGCCCTCTTCGGTGCAGGTGCCACGCTCCACAACAAGAAGGATCTGTCCCAGCCCGGTCAGTTCGCTTGCGAGGAAAAGGTGCAGCTGGTAGGCCCCAAGAGTAGCCTGATGGTATCGGTTCTGGGCCCCGCCCGCAAGGACACCCAGGTGGAGCTGTCCTTTACCGACGCCCGCACCCTGGGTCTGAAGGACGTTCCCGTTCGCGAGAGCGGAGACGTTGCAGGCACTCCCGGCATCAAGCTGGTCGGCCCTGCCGGTGAGGTGGAGCTGTCCGAGGGCGTGCTGATCGCCAAGCGCCATATCCACATGACCCCCGCAGACGCGGAAGCCTTCGGCGTTGCCGACAAGGATATCGTGTCGGTGAAGCTGGACACCGCCCGTCCCCTGATCTTCGGTGACGTGGTCGTCCGCGTCTCCCCCACCTACGCGCTGGCAATGCACATCGACACCGACGAGGCAAACGCCGCCTGTGCATTCGGTCTGTGCAAGGGCTCGATCGTAAAGTAAGGATAAACGACCCAAGGGGACTTTTGTAAAAAGTCCCCTTGAACCCCCAAAAACTTCTATTAAGCCCGACGAATACTCGTCGGGCACAGTTAGATGGGGCATACTATAATGAAAGCCGGGCAAGCACTTGCCCGGCATTTATAAAAAGTTTTTAGGAGGGTTTGGGAACCCTTTTTCCAAAAAGGGTTCCCAAAAAAGCCATGCGTATTCTACTCGGACTCAGCGGAGGGCTGGACAGCGTATCCGCGGCACGGATATTGATGGATGCGGGGCACGCCGTAGAGGGGGCGGTTCTGCTGATGACCGATCACGCCTCTCCTACAGAGGCGGAGATCGCCGCCCGCGAGGTGGGGATTCCCCTTCACGTCATCGACTGCAGGGAAAAATTTTCGCAGATCGTCATCGCTGACTTTCTCGACGAATACCGTCGGGGGCGCACGCCCTCGCCCTGCACGGTCTGCAACCGCCGCGTGAAGATGGACACCCTCTACCGCTACGCCGTGGACAACGGCTTTGACGGCTACGCCACGGGGCATTACTGCAAAATTGAGCGGGGAGAGGACGGACGGTTTGCACCCACGCTTGCCGCCGACCGACGGAAGGATCAGACCTATATGCTCTGGCGCATGACCCAGGAGCAGCTTTCGATCCTCCACACGCCTCTGGCCGATCGGATCAAGTCTGACCTTCGGGCGGAAGCAGCAGAGCTGGGACTCACCGCCGCCTCGTCGGAGGAAAGTCAGGACACCTGCTTCATTCCCGACGGGATGACCTGCCGCGACTTCCTCGCCGCCCGCATCGGGGAGGATCTGTCGGGCGACTTCGTGGACGCCCACGGCAAGGTGCTGGGCAAGCATCTCGGCATCCAGTATTACACCGTGGGTCAGCGCAAGGGTCTTGGCATCGCGCTGGGCAGACCCGCCTTCGTCACGAAGATCGATCCCGCCGCCCAAACCGTGACCCTGCAATTTGCCGAGGACACCCTTGCGGGGCGCATTACGATCACCGATCTGAATTTCGTGGGCGACGCTCCCCGCGCCGAGGGAACCCTTCGCCGCACGGTCAAGATCCGCTACGCCGCGCCCCCCGTCCCCGCAACGGTTCGCTTTGAAGGGGAGCGCGCAACGGTGGAGTTTGATACCCCCGTCCGCACCCCTGCACCGGGACAGTCCGCCGTGTTCTACGACGGAGACCGACTGGCGTTTGGTGGGGTGATTGATACGGTGGAGTATTAAGAGAGAAAGGGGCAAAAAAGAAATTGCGGCAAAAGTCCAATAGTAAAAGGAAATAATCAAAAACCATTGCAAAAGTGAAGTTTCATCTTTTCACTTTCGCAATGGTTTTTCGATTTATGTGCAATCAATTAGGCTCCCTCCGAGAGGGAGCTGGCACGACGAAGTCGTGACTGAAGGAGCCTGCGCAACTCTAAAGTACAGTAATACTTCATTGCAACGCACTCTCCCTCACCCGCTTCGCGGGAGCTCCCTCTCGGAGGGAGCTTTGGGGAGGCAAAGACCGTTCGGACGGCGGGAGCAAGCCCCCGCCCTACGGGGTTGGTGCGG
>CAZFJJ010000151.1:0-4947 GCA_964519075.1 uncultured Lachnospiraceae bacterium | reverse complement strand
TTTGTAATCAGCAGGTTGTTGGTTCGACTCCGATCACCAGCTCCACGGGTCACTACAAAATGCGACCCGTCATATTTGGGAGCGTTCCCGAGCGGCCAAAGGGGACAGACTGTAAATCTGCTGCTTATGCTTCGGTGGTTCGAATCCACCCGCTCCCACCAAAACGAAAACCACCCAATAGGGTGGTTTTTCGTTTTGAACGAAGTGTTCCGCTTCGCGGAACGTGAAGTGTCCTTCGGACGTGAAGTGCAGACGCTTCGCTTACTGCGTGAAGTGCGCTTCGCGCGATAGGATGCGGAACACTTCACTTCACTGCTCCGAAGGAGCAACTTCACTATGCCGCAAGGCATAACTTCACTGCGGCATGCCGCAACTTCACTAAGTCAAACTCACTCTCGTCTCGCCGCTGACGATTTCGATCCGGATCTGACTGGCATATTCATCGTTCTCGTAGTGCTTGAATTCCTTCAGAATTTCTATCATTTTTTGAGAAGCGGAAGGAAACTTGCGCTCAATCACTTCCAGACCGATGATCTCTATGTAAATCGAGCGCCCAAGCAGATCAGTCAAGCAGTCCCAAAAGGCATCCCAGTTACAGCCGTAATACTCGGGAAAGTCCAGTGCTTCCCCAATGGCTTTATGCATTTCCAAATAATGCTCGACGTTTGAAAAATCAAGGGAATTATCAAACATATAGATATAACGCGAGAAAACACATTCCGGAGTGTCCATAATGGCATCTTTTTCATGCATCGCTTGGAAAATAGTTGTCAGAATGTCGTGCCTATCATTGTACATCATTCCATTTGACATATCGGTAATCGGAGTATTTGAATACACGATGCATGGTGTTGTTGCAATTCTTTGGAATTGGAATTTTACTGTCAGATCGTCCTTTCTGCGGTGGGAAGGACGGTTCTGACTCCCATTGTACACTATTTACAAAAGAAATGCAATAGAATAATGTCATTTTGTTAAAAATATCGTGAGTGAGGGTGCAGCAAGGGGAGAAAACGATCTTTTTTTCAAAAGGACTTGAAATCATCGGGCAAGTATGGTACAATAGGGTACGAATATTTTTCCATTATAGGAGGAACACTTATGACACAAACCCAGCGCATTGCCCGCGCCAAAGAAGCCATCGAAGCCCACAAGGCGGTTTACTACAAGGACGGCGGCTACGACAAAGCCGATTTCTGGGACTACGCAGAGATCTTTGAGATCATCGACGATATGTATCAGATCACCGGCGATCCCGACTACAGAGCGCAGATCGAGGAAATGTATCAGTTCGTGCTCCGCACCTATAAGGAGACCTGGGAGTACAATCCCTACAACGACGATATTATGTGGCTGGTCATCGCCCTGACCCGCGCTACTCTGCTCACCGGCGAGCAGAAGTACGTGGAGCTGGCTAAGGTCAACTACGATTTAACCTACGCCCGTGCGTGGGACGAGACCTATTTCGACGGCGGTCTGTTCTGGCGCGTGGACAACGGCAGCAAGAACTCCTGCGTCAACTGTCCCGGTGCTATCGCCGCCTGCCTCCTGGGTCAGGCGCTCGCCGACGAGTCCTATTTCGACAAGGCCAAGGCGATCATGGCTTGGCAGAACAAGGTGCTGACCAATCCCGCCGAGGGCAAGGTCTACGACTGCATCAATCTGGAAGGAAAGTATAACTACTGGTCTTCCACCTACAATCAGGGCACCTATATCGGCGCTAACTGCCTGCTCCACGCTCACACCGGCGAGGAGGAGTACAAGCAGAACGCCGAGCGCGCTGCCGCTTACACCATGGGTGAGATGTATCAGGGCGGTATCATGAATAACGAGGAGTGGGGCAACGACCTGCCCGGCTTCAAGGGGATCATGTCCCGTTGGATGCGCCTCTTTGCGCTGAACTACGACAAGCCCGAGTATCTGGAATGGCTGCGGAAGAACGCCGACAGCGCCTATGCCAACAAGAACTCCAAGGGTCTGATGCAGACCAAGCTGGGCGAGCAGACCGAGGAGATCGAATACGACGTCTTCACCTGCTCCGCCGCAGTTGCCGTCTGCGTGAACGCGATATAAGGGATTCCGTCCCTTTTTGAAAAAGGTTCCCTAAGACCCCCCTAAAACTTTCGAAAAAGCCGACGAGTACTCGTCGGCTAAGTTCGTCAATAAACCTCACTGAGGAAGCGCTCTTTTGCATTGTGCACAAACGATAGGCGGAGCCGGCGAGTAGCAGCCCGCTGCAGCTACGAGACTGAGGGAGAGCGCGGTACGAAGGGTCTGCACAGGGTGAAAGTCGGCGGAAGAGGGGATCTCCTCTTCCGCCCCTACGTTGCAGACGCTTCGCTTACTGCGTAGACGCTTCGCTTACTGCAGCACCTTCTCCGCCGGAGAAGGCATGGGACGGCGCGAACATATTGCATCAACCATGCAGGGGTGTAGATTTGTGCCAATCTGTACAGCATTGCCAATCCCGATTCCAAAGTGCTGCTTTCCCGCACTCCGAGCCGACGAATACTCGTCGGCTACCTATCTTTAATTATAAAGGATGCGACCATGATCAAACGATTTTTTCGGAAATTGCGGCTCCGATTTACCTACGCCTCTACCATCGTCCGCTGGATTCTCTTCGCCGTGGCGATGGGACTGCTCTGCGGCGTCATCGGCACCGTCTTCGACCTGACGCTGGAGGCGGCCTCCCATCAGTTTGCCTACCACCGTTGGCTGATCCTCCTTCTGCCCGTGGCGGGACTGGTCATCGCGTGGCTGTACAAGATCGGTAGGGTCAAAAAGGACAACGGCTCCGATATGATCGTCCACTCGGTCAGAGAGGATCTGAAGGTTCCCTACGCCGTAGCGCCGCTGGTATTCGTGGGCACCACCCTGACCCAGCTCTGCGGCGGCTCCTCGGGACGGGAGGGCGCGGCGCTCCAGATGGGCGGCGCAGTGGGCACCTTTTGCGGCAGAATGCTGCATCTGAAAGAAAAGAATACCAATATCCTTGCCATGTGCGGCATGGCCGCACTCTTCTCGGCGGTCTTCGGCACGCCCGTGACCGCGTCGGTGTTCGCTATCGAGATGATCAGCGTGGGGACGGTCTACTATATGGCCTTCTTCCCCTGCTTGCTGTCCTCGATCATTGCTTATCTCATCGCTACCGCCTGCGGAGTCGTCCCTGCGGCAGAGAAGATGGCGACGGTCATCTTTCCCGACCTGTCTCTGCCGACGCTTGGCAAGGTGCTGCTGCTGGGCGCGGTGTTCGCGGCGCTGTCGGTGCTCTTCGTCACCGCCGTCCATAAGGCGGAGCATCTGTCCCACCGCGTGGATAATCCCTATCTGCGGGTGTTGATCGGCGGCTTTGCCGTGATCCTGCTGACCACCGCCGCGTGGCTCTTTACCGACGGCTTTGCCTACAACGGAGCCGGCATGGAGGGGGTCGTCGCCGCGGTTGCGGGGGAAGCGAATCCGTGGGATTGCCTCTTCAAGATCGCCTTTACCGCCGTCACGCTGGGCTTTGGCTTCAAGGGCGGCAAGATCGTCCCCGGCTTCTTTATCGGTGCTACCTTCGGCTGCGTGATGGCGGGATGGTTGGGGCTCCCCCCCTCCTTCGGCGCGGCACTGGGGCTGGTCGCCCTCTTCTCGGGCATGACCAACTGTCCGCTGGCGTCGCTGATTCTGGGCATCGAGCTGTTCGGCGGCGGGGGTGCGCTGTACTTTACCGTCATGGCGGCGATGCTCTATCTGCTGGCAGGCTATTACAGCTTCTACTCCGGGCGGGAAGCGGCTTATTCCAAGCTGCAGGAGGAATATATCCATCACAGCCGCGTGGGCACGGGACGGAGGATCAAATGAATCATCAACGAAACTGTACCCTTTGCCCCCGTCGATGCGGTGCAGACCGCGCATCCCGTCTTGGCTATTGCGGCGCCGGGGATGCGATCCGTCTGGCGCGGGCGATGCCCCATTTTGGGGAGGAGCCTTGCATCTCGGGAAAGAGCGGATCGGGCGCGATCTTCTTTTCGGGCTGCACGCTCAGGTGCGTTTTTTGCCAAAATCGGGTGATTTCCACCGAAAATCTCGGGAAAGCGGTCACTCCCGACCGTTTTCGGGAAATCTGCTTTGAGCTGAAGTCGGCGGGGGTGCACAACATCAATCTGGTGACCCCCGACGCGTATGCCGAGCGGATCGTCCCCGTGCTGGAGGAGATCAAGGCGGAGCTGGCGCTGCCTATCGTGGTAAACTGCGGCGGCTATCTGTCGCCTCGGCAGGTAGAGCTGTTTGCGCGGGTTGCCGACGTGTGGCTGCCCGATTTCAAATACGCCGACGGCGCCCTTGCGGCGCGTCTGTCGGGGGCGGGGGACTATCCCGAGGTGGCGCTTGCCGCCCTCCGTGAGATGGTGGATAGGATAGGGAAGCCCGTCTTCGATGCCGACGGAATTCTGCAAAAGGGCGTGCTGGTGCGCCATCTGGTGCTGCCCGGTCAGCGCAAGAACAGCATCGCGGCGGTAGAGATGCTTCGCAGTGCCTTCGCCTCGGACGAGGTTCTGCTGTCGCTGATGGCGCAGTACACACCGAACGGCGCGGAGGGCGCGCCCAACCGTCGGATCACCACCTTCGAGTATCAATCGGTGATGGAGGCGGTGGAGGCGGCAGGATTTGCCGGCTATTGCCAATCCCCCGACAGCGCGAAAGCCGAGTACACGCCGGAGTTTGGGCTGCAGGGCGTGTAACGGTTAGGAAAACGACGTTCCGTCCGAACGAATCGGTTTTGCTATTTCCGGAATCTGTTTCCGAGGTCATGTTGTTGCCGAAAGTATACAGCTCGAACTTTTGAGTTCAAATTGCATATTAGCCGCACCGAAAAGGTGCGGCTAATACTTTTGGGTTGGAGAAAGGTAGTAACCCCAAAACAAACCCACATAAATAACCTACGCCCCACCGCATTACATACGT
>CAZFJJ010000150.1:0-5024 GCA_964519075.1 uncultured Lachnospiraceae bacterium | reverse complement strand
GGTTTTCTGCGTTACATGATCCAACGATATACAGAAAGAGAGGTACCGATATGAGCAGAAAATACAGATTATCTACCGCGCTGGACGTAGACGACATCCTGATGGAATGCACGTCCTACGCCATGCGACTTGCCAACGAAAAATACGGCTTTCAGCCGCCGATGACCATCTATGAAAAGGATAGCTGGGGAAAGAACGGTACCCGTGCCGATTCGATCTACCCCTATTTCAGCGACGCTGAGTTCTACCGCACCCAGCCGGTTTACGAGGGCGCCAAGGAATTCGTCCGTCGCCTCAGCCAGATGACCGAAGTGTACATCTGCACCGCAGTTCCTCCCGAATTTATGGGCATCCGCGCCCAGCGGATCCGCGAGGAGTTCCCCGAGATTCCCGCCAATCACATCTATATGGGCGCGAGCAAGGATAAGATCCACACCGACATTCTCTTTGACGACGCTCTGCATAATATCCTGAATTCGGGCGCGAAATATCCCATTCTCATGCGCCGCCCCTGGAATCAGGATTCCACCGGTATGCTGGCGGTAACCAGCTACGACGAATTCCTCAAGCTGGTGGAGGTTATTGCGGGCAGCTATTCGGTCAGCGCCGACGATCAGCCGGCGGACGATTCCAACATCGTGGTGCTGGTAGGCCCCTCCGGAAGCGGCAAATCCAAGCTGGCGACCCGTCTTTTGGAGCGTACCGACCGTTTTGAGAAGCTGGTCAGCTACACCACGAAAGACCCGACGGCGGTAGAGCCCAACGAGTGGTACAATTACGTCTCGCTGGACACCTTCCGCAGTATGTGCGACAGCGGCGAGATGTTCCAGTCCACCATGTACGCCGGACACGGCTACGGCTCCCGCAAGGCGGACATCGAGCAGATCCTGAAGGAAGGCAAGCGGGTTCTGACCACCATGGACATCTGCGGCGCTATGTCGCTGAAGACCAATTTCCCGAACGTGGTCACCATTTATATTAAACGGGAGAAAAAGGCGTTGATGGCGAATATTCTCAAGAAGAACACCAGCAACGAAAACAAGGTCAATCGGCTGTGCGCCATCGAATACGAGCAGCAAAACGCCGAGCTTTGCGATTACGTTCTGAATTTTGATACCACCTACGACGACGCGCTGGCAAGGCTGTGCGAGATCCTGAACATTGAATAACTTACGGTAACGGCAGAGGAAGCTCTGCCGTTATTTTTTGCAATAAGCTTTCGAAATAACAAAACCTTAACATTTCACAATCATTTTGCAAACAAGCGGGGTGTAGAATACAGTCACAACAATGAAAACAGAGAGAAAAAAGGAGAAAACAAATCATGACGAAGAAAATTGCAGAAGTAAATGAAAAGATCGCAGAGGGCGTAGTGACCGGCTACAAGAAGATCGAGGAAGGCGTTGTCACCGGCTACAAAAAGATCGAAGAGGGTGTCGTGGAAGGCTTTAACAAGGTAAACGATGCTATCGTGGAGAAGATGTTTACCAAAGAAGGCGAGACCGTAGAGGAAGCCAAGTCAAGATTGAGCGCTTCGGCCGAGGCACATACCGCCTCTTCCAACGAAATTATCGAGAAGCACAAGGCGGAGCAGCAGGCAAGAATGGAAAAGCAGCAGGAGATGATCAACGCTTCCATCGAAGCCTCCAAGAACGCAGGAAAGGTCAACAAAACCGTTTGAATGAGGGAACCAATGACCAACGAGAACGCTACTTTCCGATATAATTACTCCTCCACGGATCACAAGGAGATCGAGGCGATTCGCCAAAAATATCTGCCTCGGGAGGAAAGCAAGATTGAGAAGCTTCGCCGTATGGACCGCCGGGTGCAGTCAACCGGCGTGATGCTCGCACTGGTGGAGGGTGTCCTGGGTGCGCTGATCTTCGGCGTAGCTCTTTGCATGGGACTGGATGTCCTGGCAGGCGGCAGAGTTGGGGCGATCCTGCTGTCGATCCCCGGAGTGGCGGCAATGCTGGCGGCCTATCCGATCTGCGCGAAGGTGACCGCCAAGGTCAAAGCAAAACTGGCTCCCGAGATCCTCCGTCTGGCAGACGAGATCGACGGCGACGCGGCGTAAAAAATCGGTTTAACAAAACTCTAAACAAAATTTCATCAAATCGCAAACATTGATGCGATAGAATCAATACAGTAAGTCAAAGAGAGGAACTAAACGATGAACCGTAACGATCAAGAGTTTCTGATCCGTAAGATCCGTGCACAGTATACCGAAAAAGAAGTTACCGAGCTGGAAGAACTTCGCGCGCTGGATAAAAAGGTCAAGCGTCTCGCAGAAGTATTCGCCTATGTGTTCGGTAGCATCGCTGCAATCGTGATGGGCGCGGGCATGAGCCTGGTAATGACCGACATCGCTGCGAAGATCGGCATGACCTTTGATCCGATGATCCCCGGCATCTCCATCGGCGTAGTCGGCATGTTGCTGGCACTGGTTAACTACCCCATTTACAAGGGGATCCTCGGCTCTCGCCGCAAGAAATTTGCAGGCCGGATCCTGGAACTCAGCGACAAGCTGATCTGCAATGACTAAACTATATCATTTATAATGTAAGGAGAGAAACACGATGGCAAACTTTCTGAAGAAGGCATTCAACGACATGAAGGAGTCGGCAAAGGCACAGCACGAGGTAGACAAAGCACAGTTTGAGGCAGTAAAGGCAGAGTCCAAGGCAAATTTTGAAGAAAATAGAGGTCGTAACACCTACGCTAAGGCAAAGGCCGATG
The DNA here is from genome assembly GCA_964519075.1 of uncultured Lachnospiraceae bacterium. Classification (GTDB taxonomy): domain Bacteria; phylum Bacillota; class Clostridia; order Oscillospirales; family CAG-272; genus CAKSQF01. Next base: position 2,285 of record CAZFJJ010000150.1, on the reverse strand, counting down.
CGAAAAAGAGCTGGGACGACGCTCATATGAGCCCCTCCGAAAGAGCGGCCAAAGCGCAGGAGGAGCGTGAAGCACAGATCGCCGAGGCGAAAGCAAGAACAGCCGCTGCTAACGAACGCTACGAGGCTGCAAAAAAGGGCGGTAAATAAAGTAAATCTAATCGGCGAGGCGTACCTTTGCGTCCCGCCGAAAACTGCTTGGAAACGATATGATAAAGGAGACGTAACCATGAACGCTATTGAAATCAGAGGGCTATCCAAAAGCTTTCGCGGAATGTACGCGGTCGATCACCTCAATATGACCGTCCCCGCGGGCGCGATCTACGGCTTTATCGGCGAGAACGGCTCGGGTAAATCCACCACCATGAAGCTGATCTGCGGCCATCTCGTCCCCGACGGAGGTGCCGTGAAACTCTTCGGCAAGGATCACGACGATCCCGGCGTGCGGGCACGGGTAGGCGCGCTGATCGAGAACGCGGGCTGCTTCCCCGGCTCCAGCATCTATCAGAATCTGCGGATGCAAACCATCAATCTGGGGCTGGATAACCCCGACGAGGAGATCCACCGTGTTCTCAAGATCGTGCGGATGGAGGAGCACGCGTCGCTGAAATTCAAGAAATGCTCGCTGGGCATGAAGCAACGCATCGGCATCGCCATGGCACTGCTGGGAGATCCCGCTTTGCTGATCCTGGACGAGCCTATCAACGGTCTGGACACCGACGGTATGCGGATCATGCGAGAGATTTTGGTGGATATTACGCAGAATTACGGATGCACCGTCCTGGTCTCCTCCCACATCCTCGGCGAGCTGGAGAAGATCGCTACCCACTACGGCATCATCCGCCGCGGCAAGATGATCCTGGAGATGTCGGCCGCCGAAATGGATCGCCGCGCGCAGGTCTTCGTATCGCTGCGCACACGCGATATGCAGGGCGCGAAGTCCGCACTGCTGGAGCGTTTCTCCAACGTGCGCGAGGAGGACGGTTGTCTGCGGGTCTACGATGCAGACGACACGGCAGTGATCGTAGATTATCTGATGAAAAAGGGTCACGCGGTCAGCGAGATCCGAAAAAATAAGATCGGTCTGGAAGAATACTATGTTGAGCTGATGACTCAAAAGGAGGGCGAATAAGATGAAGCGAGAACTGCGATTTGAATCTCCGACCTTTGTGCAGAGGCTCAAAGGAATGCTGGGTGTGGACTTTTACCGTCTGTTCCACACGCCTCTGTTTTACATTTTTCTTGCCATTGCGGCCATCATCCCTGCAATGGTATCGGCCATGACCATGATGCCCGATGCAGAAGGCAACACCATGGAGCCGCTTTATTCCAACGTCTGGCAGATCGTTGCCGCCTCTGAGCCGCTGTACGTGATCCGCAGCATCGCCGATTACGCCAATATGAACATGGTCTTTATTTTCGGTGGGATTATGGTGTCCATCTTCATCGGACACGACTATAAATCGGGCTACGTCAAGCAGCTCTTTACCACCCACGCCAAGAAGCAGGACTATATGATGTCCAAGAGTCTGGTCTGTGCCTTTGCAATGGCGTGTATGTGTGTCGCTTACCTGTTCGGCGGCACCGTGGCAGGACTGCTGGTGGGATATGAGACCGACGTGAATGCAGGCTCTTTGCTCGTTGCCATTCTGGGCAAGACGATCATGAGTCTGGGCTGGGCAAGCCTGTACACCTTCCTGAATATCATTTTCCGCAGATATTTCGGTATTTCCATCGCCGCATCCTTCTTCTTCGGTACGGGTATCCTGATCATTGGTGCGGCGGCGGTGGTAGAGGAACTGGCGCTGCCCACCTCTTTCCTCAACCTGTTCCTGTACGGTTCGTCGGTCAACGCCTGTTTGGCCGGCGGCAGCGGCTCGCTGCTGACCTGCGTCGCGGTTTCGCTGGCGTGGACGCTGATCTATAATCTGCTGGGCGCGAAGATTCTGTCCAAGAGCGATGTTTATTAAGGAGCGAACGGTATGAACGCAATTGAAATCAAAAATCTGTCCAAAAGCTTTGGCGCTAAGCAGGCGGTCTGCGGGCTGAATATGACCGTCCCCAAGGGCGCGATCTACGGCTTTATCGGCGAGAACGGCTCGGGTAAATCCACCACCGAAAAAATGATCTGCGGTCTGATCCCCAAAAGCGACGGTTCCATCCGTCTGTACGGCAGAGACCACACCGACCCCGACGTGCGGGCAAGGGTGGGCGTACTGATCGAAGCCCCGCATCATATCAATTTGATTCATGTTATGAGCATCACTGATATATTTACGAATGGTG
>CAZFJJ010000149.1:0-5038 GCA_964519075.1 uncultured Lachnospiraceae bacterium | reverse complement strand
GCTCCCGCACCCGCACCCGCTCCCGCTCCTGCACCCGCACCCGCACCCGCTCCTGCACCCGCACCTGCTCCCGCTCCCGCTCCCGCTCCCGCTCCCGCTCCGACTCCCACATATGCATATTCATATGCCCCTCCCTCTGTCCATTCAGATTACGGATGCGCTGTTCAGCACAACGCTTCTCCTGTGGGGCAGTTGAAGACGAACAAGGGTCTGCTAAAGTACATATTACTGTCCTTCATTACGTTTGGTATCTATGGCCTTGTGGTAATGAGTTCTGTCAGCAATGATATCAATATCGTGGCAAGTCGCTACGATGGCAGGAGAACCATGCATTATTGCTTGCTATTCTTCTTGATTTCCCCGATAACGTGTGGCATTGCAAGCATTGTTTGGTTCCATAAGATTTCCAATCGTATTGGCAATGAGCTTAAGAGAAGACAAATCAACTACAGTTTTTCTTGTGTGCATTTTTGGCTTTGGAACGTACTTGGCAGCCTCATATACGTTGGGCCGTTCGTATATTACCACAAGCTGTTTAAGGCGACAAACCTTATGTGCGCGGATTATAATGTAAACGGTTAACGATAACCTCAGGTTATGATTATATTTTAGGAGGAAAAAACAATGAAAAAACTCAAAAAACTTGCAGCAATCCTTTTGGCAGGTCTGCTGGCCTGCTTCTCCCTCACCGCCTGCTCCGACGAAGTGGAGGTCAAGCCCGACGAGCCGATGTCTCCCAGCGAGATTCAAAATGCGCTGAAGAATGCAAGTGATTTTACGTTTACACTAAAAATCGGCGACGGCTATAACTGGACACTCAAAAAGGATAACTCTATCGTTTGGTACCACCACGCGGACGGCGCAGGAGACGGAACATATTACGATGCATCTGCACAAAAGACTTACAAGCCGTCTGCCTCCGGATACACGGAATACGATGTTGTCGATGGCAATACTGCCGCAGAATTCGCTTACGCCGCTATCCAAAATCGACTCTACGATATTATTGATGCGCTCTTCAACGACAGTAATTTCGTCGCTACCAACGACGGCGCTTACGTTGCCAATGACGCAGGGCTTGCGGCGTTGGATTGCGATTCAGCCAAAATTACTATTTCCGGTATGGTCTATACGATCGAGATCGATTGGCAGACAATCACCATCGACTTCTCCGACGTAACCCTCACCCTCCCCACCGTTTCCTGATCCATTTCACTTCGAATCCAATCGGGATAGCTTCCGATTGACAATAAAAAGAAAGAGAGAATTATCATGAAAAAACTCCTAAAACCCTTTGCCCTCCTGCTGAGCGTCCTGATAGCAATCTCCTGTCTGACCGCTTGCTCCGAAGAAACTCCCTCTCCCGAAGCGTTCCTGAACAGCATGAACGCCTCCGCCTCTGCGGATTCCGCTTCGGCCGCAGCAGACGATACGATCACCAGAATGTCTATTTCCATCACGCTGTCGGCAATGGGCGAGACTGCTACCGCATCTGTAGTGATAGAAAACTGCGGAAACATCACTCACTCCACAGAAAACTCCACCATGATGGGCTCGACCAGTTTCAATGAATACTACGTGGTCACCGAAGGAACAACTCAGACCACATATACGCAAAATGGCAGTAGCTGGGATAAAGAAGTCTCCACTGTGCAGGCAAGTGATACCCCGGTAGATTACTACGGACTTGATCTGCTGTTTAAGGATGCAAATTTTGATTATAACGAAGATAAAGGCAGCTACGTTCTGAAGGAAGGTCTGGAATTTGACGTTTTCGGCTTCCACATCGTGGGCGGCGAGGGTGTTTTGAGCGACACCACCGCTACCATCGTAGCAAACGTCGAGCAAGAACAAAACGGTGTATTTATGACCGGTACAATGACCATCTCTATTGATCTGAGCATCAAGGGAACCATCACCCTTCCCACCGTATAACCGGTTTATATCCAAAAAGTGTTGCTTTTTTGCAAAAAATGCGGTATAGTAAGAAAAAACAGCAAGGAGATGTCCACTATGGCAGCAAAACCTATTGAACAGCAGGTAGCAGAGCTTACCCCTCAGCAAAGAATGAGCTTAGGAAAGATCTTTAAGTGGTATTTAGTCACGCTGATCCTTCTGGTGGCGATCGGTGTCAGCTTAGTCGTTGGTCTGTACGTCTATTACGATTCTGCGGCAGATGCGGCAGAGCTAAAGCATGATGCGGTTCAGCTCCATATCGCATTGAACGAAGGATTGGGCGAATTCGATCTTTCGCTATATGACAAAAGCCAACAATACCTCGACGAATACTTTGATATGGAGCAGATGAAGTCAAGCGCGCTTCTAATCGGCTCCGGCTTTAGCTTCGTCGGCGTACTGGTGCTTTATCTGGTAGTCAAACTCAAGTATCCCTATTTCAGCGAGAAGAAGTATTTTTATGTCAGAAAAATGGAAAAGCAACAGAATCAATAACGATTTTGCAACAAAAAACCGCCTGCGGGCGGTTTTTTGTTGCGTTTGTGTGAGAAACGTGGTATAATAGATCCATCAATATGAAGGAGGGCTATATTATGCCTCAATACGTGGTTTTGCAAGTTACCCTGAAAGAAAAATTTGTCGGTACCGGCTCCAAGAATCTGGCAGAGCTGGAGGCTGTGATCAACACACAGGCGGCCAAGGGCTACCGTCTCCACACCATCTCCACCTCCACCGGCCACAGCACCGGCTTTGGCGGCGGCGACCGCATCCAGGCGACTATGGTGTTCGAAAAGCTGTAAACTCATAACGAAATCCCACCGCATCGACGGTGGGATTTGCTGTTTTGGGGTTATTTGAAATATCTCTTCAAAAATCCCTCGAATGCTTTGCCGTGTCTCGCCTCGTCACGAGCCATTTCGTGAACGGTGTCGTGGATGGCGTCCAGATTCAGCGCCTTTGCGCGCTTGGCAAGGTCGAACTTGCCGGAGGTAGCACCAAATTCGGCGTCTACGCGCACGCGCAGGTTCTCCTTGGTGGAGTCGGTGACGATATCGCCCAGCAGCTCGGCGAATTTTGCCGCGTGCTCGGCTTCTTCCCATGCCGCCTTTTCGAAGTATTTGCCGATCTCGGGATAGCCCTCGCGATGCGCAACTCTTGCCATTGCCAGATACATTCCCACTTCCATGCACTCGGCGTTGAAGTTTGCCCGCAGGTCGGCAACGATGTCCTCGGGAGAGCCGTCGGCAACACCGACGATATGCTCTGCCGCCCAGGTGCGGTCGTCGCCCTGCAGAGTGAATTTATCGGCAGGTGCGTTGCAGATGGGACATTTTTCGGGAGACCCGTCCCCTTCGTGAACGTAGCCGCAAACGGCGCAGACATATTTCTTGCCGCCTGCCGCAGGAACGGATATGGGTGCAGCCGATCCGGGAGCGACCGCGGCGGGTGCGTCGCCGAGCTTCTCAAAATCCTCTATGCCGTGCTTGCACAGGGGACAGAGATAGTCTTCGGGCAGGGTCTCGCCCTCGTAAACGTGACCGCAGACCTTGCAGCGCCAGCCGGATTTTCCCGAAGGCTTGGGCGCGGCAGCCTTGATGACGGCCTGGTAATAGCCGTAGGTGCAGTTTTCGGTGCCCGACTGCACTTCCCCGTCCACTACCTCGCCAATGAACAGGGTGTGGCTGCCCAGATCGTGGGACTCGGTGATCTGCAGCGACAGGAACGCGCTGGCGTGCTTCGTCAGATAGAGCAAGCCGTTCTCGCTCCGCGTCACGTCGGCGAAGTCGGCAAATTTATCCGCGTCTCTGCCCGACTGCATTCCGAAATGCTGAAACAGCGAGAAGGGTGCGTCGGTGGTGATGGCAGACAGATTGCACTTGCCGGTGGCTACGATCATGTCGTGGGTATAGGTTCCCTTGATCACCGCGACGGAGACGCGGGTGGGATTGTTCGCCACCTGCACGGCGGTGTTGATGATACAAGCGTTGTCGCGGCCGCCCTCGTTGGCGGACAGCAGGTAGACACCGTAGGTGATATTGTAGAGTGCTTTGGAATTCATAGCATTTCCTCACATACATTTTCGGGAAGCTTCCCCGCAGGTGGTCTGCGGGGATAATGGGACAATTTTTGTTCTTGCCCGGGATTCAGCGGGACTCGCGCAGTGCAATCAGCTGAGTAATATGACGGGAAGTGATATTCTCCGCTTTCCGCGCCAGCCATATTTCCTGCTGCTCCCTGTCATTGACCGTCCAAACCGATATGCCAACACCCAACTCGCGGGCTTTTTTCCAAACTCTTTCCGCATCCGTATAATGCCAATTGAGTCCCGCAGTTTCATAATCCTTCATTTGAAGAAGAAGCTGTTCCAACCGTTGGGTAATTTGGGCGTCTGTCACTCCTGTGCGTTGCCATGCTCCGAAATTGGGAAGCAGGGTGGATATATTGGAATACCAGACAACCTGCGGGAACACGGCATTCCCTTTTTTGAACAGTTCCGGATCTACAGATCCGGTAAAAATCAGTTGATGATCTACACCGTATTGCTTTGCAAGAAAGACAACATCAGATTCAATATGATTTTGCTTCAGATCGCAGTTGATCTTTTTTTCGGGATGCTCTCTCAGCATCTCAAATGCTTCAGAGAGAAGAGGCGCGATCTCATCCGTTTCGTCATGTGAAAGAATCAGCTCGCCACGGACATTTTTACGAACATCCACTTCAAAAGCATCCACGGAAAGCGAAAGTGCATATCGGATAAAATCAAGAGAGTTGTCTTGGGTATGGTCACAGCCTGAATGTGCGGTAATCATAGACTTTTCAGCTTAGTCAAAGTATCTCTTCAGCAGACCTTCGAATGCCTTGCCGTGACGAGCCTCATCACGAGCCATTTCGTGAACGGTGTCGTGGATGGCATCCAGATTCAGCGCCTTTGCACGCTTCGCCAGATCGGTCTTGCCTGCGGTTGCACCGTTCTCGGCATCTACTCTCATCTGCAGATTCTTCTTGGTGGAGTCGGTGAGTACCTCGCCCAGCAGCTCCGCAAACTTTGCTGCGTGCTCAGCCTCTTCCCAAGCTGCCTTTT
>CAZFJJ010000148.1:0-5045 GCA_964519075.1 uncultured Lachnospiraceae bacterium | reverse complement strand
GAGCTGGACATCCGCGGCATGAACGGCGACGACGGCTGGTTCACGGTAGACCGTTATTTAGACACCGCCAAGATGGCCGGCGTCCATTCGGTTCGTATCATTCACGGTAAGGGGACCGGCGCACTTCGAAAAGCCCTTTGGATTTATTTCCAAAAGGATCCGCGTATTGCTTCCTACCGCTACGGGCAATACGGTGAGGGCGATCTGGGCGTCACGGTAATTGAACTCAAATGAATCCATTTTCCCAAACTAACGACAGCAAGGCAGCACCTCTTTTCAGTGCTGCCTTTTTGATCTGGAGCTATCGCTTCTACAATGATCGCATCGAGATCGACCGGAATTTTATCCTCTCCCGCGGGACGGTGATCTCGCTGGACAAGATCGAAATGATCACCTCCGAGAGCGATCCCATCATCGCCCGTATGGGACGGTGCAATCTGATCCTCACCTTCGCGGGCAATATCTTCACTCTGTGGGGACTGCCCGTAGAGGTCGCCGACCGTCTGACGGCTCAGCTCACCGACAGCGAAGAGGCGGAGATCGGATCTGTACGCATCCCCGCCAAGGATCTACTGAAAAAATCGGCGATGAGCACTAAACTGATTCGATACGTGATATTGTTGGCGGTTTTGTGGGGCGCCGTCTTCCTGATGGGCAGCGATCTGGTAGATTCCCGCCTTGCCCACGCTATATCGGACGCGGTCTTCCGCCATCTGCTGGTAGCGGGTACGTTGGTGCTTTCCTTGGGTCTGCCGACCATACTCATCTGGTTATGGGCGTTCACCGGCGGTTTTTTACTGCAATATCTCAAATATTACCGCTATACAGCCAGCCGTCGGGGTGATTTGCTCTATTTTGAATACGGTTTTTTCATTCATCGACGAATCTATCTGGATATCAATCGGGTTACACTGGTGGAGTATAAGCAAGCACCTACCATGCGGCTTTTTGGCTACGGGGAGGTGCGAATCCGAGCGGTAGGACACAACCCGTTGTTTTTGAAATCCAAATTGCTCCTTCCCATCGTAAAGCAGGAGCGAGTTCCTCAAATCATGGAAATCCTCTTTCCCACTATCCCCCGGTCGGTCCATCAGCCGTGCCGCCGTTCTCTGCTTTACGACTTTATCTCCTGGAAGTGCCTCCTGCCGTTGCTATGCATTCCGCTTGCTGTTATTTTCGGCTGGCAATGGCTCGTCGCGGCAGCAGCCATTGCGCTTCCGGTCGTTATTTCCATACTGTTGGAATATCGAAATGCGCATTTCTCCTACCCCGAAAGTGAGCAAACTCCGTCCCTGGTAATTCTGTCCAAAGGCGGATTCAGCCGCACCGTAGCTTGGATCGAGCGAGAACGCGTAGAGATGCTGGCCATCAGCGGCTCACGGCGCAAGCTGCGCCGCGGCTACGCCAACGTCCGCGTCAGAGTGTTCGGCAAGAGCGGCACCTACGCGCTGATCCGTAACGTGGGGGTCAACGAAGCAGAGAGAGAAAGAACGCCGAGCTAACGAAAAACGCACCCGTGGCGGGTGCGTTTTTCGTTTCATTATTTCAGCAATCGCTCGATCCGAAGGGCGGAGCGCAGACGCATCAGATAGAGGGTCAACAGACGGGTCAGCGCGACGTCAAAGATCACGGCGGTTACGGTGGCCAGGACGAAGACCGCTACCACCATCCACACCGACTCCACGGGATAGGCAAACACAAAATGCCCCAACAGCACCATAACTGCCATGCCCACGTCCACGAAGACGATCTTGATCGCCCAGGATATGCCTTTGGGGAAACGCTCCGCTACGGCTTTGATCAGCGGATAACAGCCCATCAGAAAGGAATATTCCACGGCAATAAATTTGTTGGGCAGCAGCAAAAACGCCAGAATCGAGGTCGCCAGCCAGATCATGGCGGCGGTTCCCTTGTTCATCTCGATCACCGCAAGCAGCACCAGCAGCGACGCTACGGCAGCGACGGTCAGATCCAGCACCTCGAAAAAGCAGCCCAGATACAGGATGACCACACCCAGTGCCACAAACAGCGAGGACAGCGCCAGCACCCGCGTCTTGCGACGGCTATTCTTACTCAAAACCTTCGCCCCCTTAGCAGCAACGGATCAGGTCGCCGCCCATACACTCGCAGCAGCAGTCGGCACAGATCAGGCTGGAGCAGCAGTCACAGGCAGTATCGGAGGAGCTTGACGTGCGATAGGGCTGACCGTGGGATGCACTGCGGGAGCGGAGCATATCCAGCGCACGGCGGTACTCGCCGTTATTCGGATCCAGATAGCAGGCGGTCTCGTAATAGCGCACCGCCTCGTAGTAGGCGCCGCGCTGCGCCAGCACGCAGCCCTTGAGGAAGTTCCACTCGGCGTTGCGGGCGTTCTGCGGAATGCTGTCCAGGGTGATGTCCGCCTCGGAGTAGCGACCCGCGTTGATCATATTCCGGATGCGGTTGAGCTCGGAAGTATAGTCTCCGCCTTGATCGCTGGAATAAGAGCCCCCGCCGGAGGTTTTTCCGCCGGCACGCATCTTCTGGATCTGGTCGTAGGCCTCGTTGATCTCCTTCATCTTCTCCTGTACCAGATCGGACAAGGGATTGTCTACGTAATTGTCGGGGTGATATTTCCGCGCCAGCTCGCGGTAGGCTTTTTTGATCTCTTCGTCGCTGGCGTCACGAGAGACGCCCAATACTTTATAGGGATCGTTCATATTGTTCTCCTGATAGGTTATTGATTCAATTTCAGCAAGGGCCGTCGCAGATCTCGCAACAGCATTCGCAGCAACATTCGACACCGCACTCGCAACAAAACTCGTTGGTACAGCACTTATTGCCGCAACAAGCGGGAAGACAGCCCGACTTCACTTTTTTTCCTGATGCAGAGGGGACACCCTGCTCTTTCAACTTCTTGCGGTAGGTTTTCAACCGCTCCTTATAAGCTTTATTCTTCGGCTCCAGTTCAATGGCACGCCGTAATGAATAGAGCGCATCGTAGTAGCGTTCCAGTTTATCCTCGATCACGGAGCGGAAAACATACCATTCTCCGTCTCTTTCCGCTTCGGAAATCTTATTCAGCTCAGCGAGCGCATCCTCGTACTGCCCTGCCGCAAAGCGATCACGCGCTTCCAGCATTTCGTAGGTGTCGTGCATCGTGATACCTCTGTTACTGCTCGGTGGAAGCGTCGCCGCCCTTTTTACAATCGTCGCACGCCTTGCGGTGTAAAACGCGATCGGCTACGGCGGGCATTCCCAAGTAGAGGATGTTCTGCAGGATGTTGCGCAGTCCCGGATCGGCGACGTTCAGCTTCTCCAGCTCCTCCGCCGCCGCTGCCAGCTCGCAGTTGAGGGCGATCTCCATATTCTCTGCAAAGTCGGAGCGCAGATAGTCGCCGCCCAGCACGAAGGGATTGTAATTCTTCTTTTTCGCATCCTTTTCGGCATCGTCTGCGGCGTCCAAGAGGTAGATCCACCGTCCGACCCGCCGTCCGATCTGAAAGAGCGACCGTTTCGTCTCCCCCTCGGTGCCGTCGGCAAAGACGGTGCCCAGCAGGATGCCGAAGGTCTCGGCGCAGGCGTAGGGAGAGGACGCCTCTGCCTTCTCGTCGCGAGAGATGAGGGCGAGCGCGTCGGCAATCACCGAGTCCAGCAATCCGTCACCCACGTTTTTCTTCCGCACCCGTCCCGTCAGCGGGAGCAGTGCGGCGGCACCCAGCTTGCGAATGCCTTTTTTATCGGCGACGTCGTCTTTTAAGTTGTAGTAGACCAAAAGCGCCGCCGCGGACGCGGTTCGCTCCAGCGCGGGAGTCAGCGCCAGCGCGGGCTTATTCTTGCGGAAGGGATGGGCGATACAGCGGATCTTGCGAACCTCGGGCTTCTCTCCCGCCACCGCCATCCGCAGAATCGCCAGAAACACGAAGTCGTATGAAAGAGTAAAGGGGAGGATGCGGCTCTTTTTTTTGAGCGCCCTGCAAAGCCCGCAATATGCGGCTTTATAGAACTCGTATTCCTTTACCTTCAGCTCCCCTTGCAGGGGCTTTACGTAACCGAACATATTTCGTCCTCCGCGTCTGTCTTACCTTCCTATTATAATGGATGAAAAGAACGAGAGAGTAACCGAAACATGAACGTTTTGTAAATATTTGTTGACGGGCTTCACAAGACCCGATATCGTCAAAGATCCCATCCTTTCGGATGGGATCTTTGACAGCGGGATTTAACGGCAGTTGTTGGAATTGTTGGTAGTGTTGGAATTGTTGGTTTTGTTCATGCCGTTGGTCTGCTTGTTGTTTGCATTCTTTGCGTTTTTCGCATCCTGCCCATTCTGTTTTCCTGCGTTCTGACCCTCGGTGTGGATGTTTTGGCTATTCTGCCCATTCTGATTCTGAAAATTTTGACTCATTTTTTTCAAAAATCTCCTTTCAAAAGATTTACAAATCCATTATTGTCTGCTATAATAGAGTTTATACAACAAACGCATCCGAAAAGGAGATTTTATATGGAACTGAAAAAATATCCGCTGAAGCTCTCTCCCGTCTGCAAGGAGATCATCTGGGGCGGCACCAAGCTGAAGTCCGACTTCGGCAAGGTCTGCGATCTGGAGAAGGTTGCCGAAAGCTGGGAGCTGACCGCTCGCTACGACGGCATGAACACCGTCGTGAACGGTGAGCACGCCGGCATGACTCTGGCCGATTATCTGGGCGACTCTGCCAAGGGCTTCCCTCTGCTGATCAAACTGATCGACGCTTGCGACAAGCTGTCCATTCAGGTACACCCCGACGACGAATACGCGCAGACCAACGAGGGCGAGTACGGCAAGACCGAGATGTGGTATATCGTGGACGCCGAGCCCGGCGCACAGCTGGTCTACGGTCTGGAAAACTACAATAAAGAGACCTTCGCCGCCGCTGCCAAGGACGGCACGCTGGAGCAGTACCTCCACTACGTGGACGTGCATCCCGGTGACGTCTTCTTCATCCCCGCGGGCTGCGTCCACGCCATCGGCGCGGGCATCCTGATCGCCGAGATCCAGCAGTCCTCCAACGTGACCTACCGCGTGT
>CAZFJJ010000147.1:0-5142 GCA_964519075.1 uncultured Lachnospiraceae bacterium | reverse complement strand
CTCCTCATTTAACATTTAACTTAATTGTTAAATGTATTATAGCACGCTGCATAGCCAATGTCAATAGGGAAGTGCAGGCTTTTTTGGATTTTTTCGCAAATTTTTGACCGGTCAAAATAGATCGTCATAAAAAGTTCAAAATCTATTGACATTTTGAGGAAAACGTACTATAATAGGGTATAGTTGTAACCAAACGCAGCTTTTGGATTGAAGTTCATTGGGAGGACGGCAAATGGGCGCGGTTTTTCAATCAACGCTGAGTCAGATCGGCTTCCTCTTTTTGCTCATCTGCATCGGTTGGCTGTTGGCGCGGCTGAACGTCCTGCCCAAGGGTTCGTCTGCCGTTCTTGCCAGGCTGGAGACGGTGATCTTCGTCCCCGCGCTGGTGCTGTCCACCTTCATGCGGTACTTCACCCCCGCCAAGCTGTCGGCGGCGTCGGGGCTTTTGCTGGTCTCGGTCATAACGCTGGCAGGCTCGGTATTGCTTGCGGTGCTCTTCGCCCGCTTGTGCGGCGGTGACGATTACGCCCGCAAGCTCTACGCCTACGGTCTTGCCTTCTCCAACTTCGGATTTATGGGCAATGCGGTGGTCAGCGCGGTGTTTCCCGGTATCTTTTTGGACTATCTCATCTTCACCATCCCGTTCTGGATGCTGATCTATCTGTGGGGCGTGCCCTCGCTGCTGATTCCCGGCAGTAAACGCTCAACGGGTGCCCGTTTTCGTGCGCTCTTCAATCCCATGTTCGTGGGAATGCTCATCGGCATCGTTCTGGGGCTGACCGGCTGGAGACTCCCGGGCTTCATCTCCTCTGCCGTTTCGGTGGCAGGCGACTGTATGTCCCCCATCGCCATGCTGCTCACCGGTATCACGGTAGCGGGCATCGGCTTCAAGGATGCCTTCGGCAGATTCAGTGTGTGGATGGTCTCGCTGATCCGTCTGCTGCTCTTTCCCATCATCGGCATCCTGATCCTGCTGTTTTTGCCCCTGAGCCAAACCGCAGAGGTCTGCGTGGTTGCCGTTCTGGCCATGCCGCTGGGGCTGAACACCATCGTGATCCCTGCGTCTTACGGCAAAAATCCCGCCATCGGTACCTCGATGGCGCTGCTTTCCCATCTGTTGTCCTCTCTTACCATTCCGCTGGTCTTCTGGCTGATGGAGCGGATCTTGTAATTTGAACTTCCTGTATATTCATCATAGATAAGTAAAAAAGGAGTACATACCAATGAGTGTAAAAATTATCTCTGACAGCACCAGCGACCTGTCCCCCGAGCTGGTTGCGAAGTACGGTATTCATATCGTTCCTCTGCACATCGTGCTGGGCGACAAGGAATACGCCGACGGTGCGTCCATTACCCCCGACGAAATTTATGAGTGGTCGGATGCCAATAAAGCGACCCCCAAAACCTCCGCGCTTGGTCTGGAAGAGGCCGTCGAGGTCTTCAAGCCTATGCTGGAGGACGGCAGTGAGCTGGTCTGCTTCTCGATCTCCGGCACTATGTCCACTACCTGCAACGTGATGCGTCTTGCCGCACAGGATTTGAATGCATCAGACCGCGTGTTCGTCATCGACTCCGAAAACCTGTCTACCGGTATCGGTCTGCAGGTGCTGGAGGCAGCTGAAATGGCAGCGGCAGGCAAGTCCGGTGCCGAGATCGTCGCACGCATCGAAGCGATCCGTCCCAAGGTACGCGCCAGCTTCGTGGTAGACACCCTCACCTATCTCCATCGCGGCGGCCGATGCGGCGGTCTGGCGGCACTGGCAGGCGCGGTTCTGAAGCTGCACCCCAGAATCGCGGTGATAGACGGCAAAATGGGCGCGGGCAAAAAGTACCGCGGCGTGATGAAGAAGGTCATCCTGGACTACGCAAAGGATATGGAAGCAGAGCTGTTGGATGCAGAGTCCAAGCGGGTATTCATCACCCACTCGGGTTGCGACGAAGAGGTCATCGCCGAGGTCAAGACGTATCTGGAGGGTCTGAACTATTTTGAAGAGATCCTGATCACCCGTGCAGGCTGCGTCGTATCCAGCCATTGCGGCCCCGGCACCCTGGGCGTGCTGTTTATTGCAAAGTAATAACCGAAACGGCACGGATTTAGGAGATTCGTGCCGTTTTTGCGAAATAAGGAGTATTTATGAAGCAAGTTTTGTTTATCGGAAATAGCTACACCTTCTACAGTAATATGCCCGAGGCGATCTTTGCGCCCATGGCACAGCAGGCGGGTTATCCCTGCGCCGTTACCTCCGTGACCCACGGCGGCTATTTTCTCTATCAGTTTGCCGATCCGGAAAACGAGGAGGGCAAGCGTCTGCGGGAGACTATCGCAGGCAAGCATTACGATGCAGTCGTCCTGCAGGATCACAGCGTTGGCCCGATCTTCAAGCGCGCGGAATTTGAGAAGGCGGTGGGCGATCTGATGGCACTTTTGGACGGTCAGGCAGATCAGTTTGTCCTGTATGCTACCTGGGGACGTCATCCCGATAGTCCCGATCTTGCAAGATTTGGGCTGACGAATCCTGAAATGACTGCAAAACTGTCGGAAGCATACAACGAAGTGGGCGCACGCTACGGCATCAAGGTAGCCGAAGTGGGCAAAGCCTTCGCCGCCCGCCGTGCGGCGCACCCCGAGGAGGAGCTGTACGATCCCGACCGCACCCACCCCTCCGCGCTGGGCAGCACCGTCGCCGCCGAGGTGATTCTGCGAGAGATCGTGGGAGCGTAAGAATGAACAAACCCCGCGTCATTTGCCATATGCTCACCTCGCTGGACGGCAAGGTGACCGGCGATTTCCTCGGTCGCCCCGACGTTGTCGATGCAGTGGAGGAATATTACCGCATCAACCGTGAGCTTGCCGCCGACGCATACGCCTGCGGGCGCATTACCATTCAGCGTCCCCGTGGTCGCTGACAAGGATACAAGCCGCTGTTTGTGGACAGCGTGCAGGGGGCGTACCGTCTCACCCAAGCAACGCCCATTGGCGGCTGCGCTCTGTGGATGCGGTTTAGGAAGGAATAAGTATATACTCCCCTGACGATCACTTTTGTGAAAGTCGGGGGAGTGCGTTTATTCTTTGGTTTGAACGCATTGGTATTCCCTTTTGACAAATTCCAGAAACCGCGTAATGCCCACGTGTTCATGATAGTGTAGTGTTTCTTGTTCGGTGAATCCGCCGGGCGTCCGATAGCGGATTACGATGACATCGTGAAATTTACCCTTGATCTTCATATTGCACGGATAAATTGCGACGATTTGCGCTTTAGAGATCCGATAAGGCTTGCCCCAAATGGAACGGACGGTAATCCCATCCGAATCGTACGCAAGCTGATAATTCCGATAAATGAGTACACTCAGACACAAACTGAAGATCGCTGCCAAAAGGGGAGCCATCAGCATATTGTAATTCCGAAGCAAAATAAATAAGAGCGCCACGCCCAAACAAATAGCGGAGAAGAACAGTCCATTGTACAGGCAGACCTTATGCAGACGGACCGTGTCCTTGTTCCAAATAGCATCGTCTACGGCGATCCGGCTTCTTGCCCGCAAAGACAGGGGGAGCTTTCCATTGGATCGCATACGGTCGGGAAGGAACAAATACAGCAGAAGCGTCAGCCCGCCAATCGAAAGCGCAGAGATTCCCAAGACAAGGTCGGCGATCCATACAAAATAGCTGACAGCAGTATAATTTCCGTAACTGCCAACATAATAGACACTGTCCTGCTCATAGCCGCTGAACGAGTTACCGCCGATATAATTGGAAAAAATGAAAAAGGCGGCGAACAGAAGAGCAGTGAAGATAATCAGCGTAATATATATTTTTCTCATCATAATTTTTCTCTGTAACCTCAGTTTTCCGAGATAAATCTCTCCAGTACCTCGGCGATGTTTTTCTTGTCGTAGATCAGAAAACGCTCCGACGCTTCAGCGTAGGGAAGGCTTTCTTCGGAGATATGATCCTTTCGCAGGAGAACGACCGTACGGTTCGTTTGGGGAAGTTCGGGGATCAATGGAATTTCGCTTTCCATCTCTTTTGCAATATATTCGTTAAAATCTACGGTTTCGGATACGTCCGTTTCTTCGTTTACCACTTCACACGACCACTTGTCCTTTTCTTTGTCGTAGTCTATAAACCAAACAGGGCTGATATAGAGAAGAATATCTCGAAATGTAAACAAGACATCACTGACTTCGCCTTTTTCGTTTCGATAAAGTGTAGCCACAATGGGAAGATCGGCATATTTTACGGCGTTATAGATCTCGTATGCTTCGGATCCGTAAAAGTCGGAGTTATATTTCTCTCCGAAATCACGATAAAAGTGAGATTTTTTATATTTGGCTTTGCGAAATGGCGTTGCAATAAAATCATACAGTATCACAATCATAATAGTTAAAATAAACAATGGCAAAAACGGAATCAGGAGCAAGCAGCATCCGATATTTTTTACTTTTTCTTTCATCGCACACCTCCTATAATGGAATCATTTCCTTCATTATAGCATCAGGGTGCTATTTTGTCAAGAATCCCTTGCATTTTCACCCGTTTCGTGCTATAATAAAGCAGATCAATCAACAAATTCCCCCTGAAAGGATGAATCTTATGAACAACACTCGCTGTGCGATCTACGGTGCAGGCTCGCTGGGCACCGTGCTGGGTGCTTATATGACCCAAAACGGTGCGAACGTCGAGCTGGTCAACCGCAACAAAGCCCACGTAGCCGCCCTCAATGAAAAGGGCGCGCACATCACCGGAACCGTCGAGCTGACCGTCCCCGTAAAAGCCATCACTCCCGATCAGATGAGCGGCAAATACGACGTGATCCTCTTGATGACCAAGCAGCTCCACAATGTGGAGGTGGTCACTATGCTGAAGGACTACCTCACCGATGACGGTGTCATCGTCACCCTACAGAACGGACTCCCCGAGCCGGGCATCGCCGAGATCGTGGGTGCTTCCCACACCATGGGATGCGTGGTGGAATGGGGAGCCGCCCTCACCGCTCCCGGCGAGTGCACCCTCACCAGCGAGCCCGACAGCCTCTCCTTCCACATTGGCAAGATGGAGGGCATCACCGATGCACAGGTGAAGAAGGTGAAGGATCTCTTAGAGCTGATGTGTCCTGTCCACGAGGAGGAAAACCTCATCGG
>CAZFJJ010000146.1:0-5236 GCA_964519075.1 uncultured Lachnospiraceae bacterium | reverse complement strand
GGAGCGGATGCGGTCTATCTGGCGGGTAAACGCTTCGGAATGCGCTCTGCCGCCGACAATTTCACTACCGAAGAACTGATCGAAGCCGCATCCTACTGCCACCGGCGAGGGAAGAAGATGTACGTTACCGTCAACGTCTCACCCCGTTGGTACGAATACAAGGGACTGGCCGAGTATTTCGACACCCTCCGTGACGTAAACCCCGATGCGCTGATCGTTGCCGATCCCGGCGTGCTGACCCTTGCCAAGGAGATGCTCCCGGATATCCCCCTTCATCTGTCCACCCAAGCGGGAGCTGTCTCCCACGCCGACTGCACCTTCTGGCAGAAGCAGGGGGTGTCCCGCGTGGTGCTGGCAAGAGAACTGCCGCTGGAGGACGTCAAGACCATCAAGGAACGCATTTCCCCCGAGCTGGAGCTGGAGGCCTTCATCCACGGCGCCATGTGCGTCTCCTTCAGCGGACGGTGCCTCCTCTCCAACTACCTCACCGGCAGAGACGCCAACCGCGGAATGTGTGCTCAGCCCTGCCGTTGGGAGTACAAGACGTACGAGATCGAGGAGGTCAAGCGTCCCGGCATCCGCTTCCCCGTAGAGGAGACTCCCCAGGGCAGCTTTATCATGAGCAGCAAGGATATGTGCATGATCCAGCATATCCCCCAGCTGATGGAGTCGGGTGTCACCTCCTTCAAGGTAGAGGGACGAATGAAGTCCGCCTACTACGCCGCCGTTACCGCCAACGCTTACCGTATGGCGATGGATGCGTATAGCCGCGATCCCGCGGGCTACCGCTACGATCCCGCTTGGCTTGCCGAGCTGGAGAGCGTGTCCCACCGCGAATACTGCACCGGCTACTGGTTCCACGAGCCGCTTACCGACGCACAGACCGTCACTCAGCCCGGTTATCTGAAGGAAAAGGGCTATCTTGCCGTGGTGGAATCCTACGACGAGGCAAGCGGCAGAGCAGTGCTGATCCAGAAAAACAAATTCTGCGAGGGTGAGACGGTGGAATACCTGACCCCCGGATGCGTGGGCAGCCCCATCGTTGCCACCGCCATGCAGGATACGGAGGGCGCACCCATCTCCTCCTGCCCGCACCCCCAGATGCGCTTTACCATGGCGATGCCGTTTCCCGTCAAGGCGGGAGACATTCTTCGCTCGGCACAGTGATAGGATCATCCATACGAATTTGCAATAATTATGACAAAAAACATAATGAGGGAATTACAATGAAAAAAATGATTGTGCTTGCTTTATTGACCCTCCCCATACTGGCGTTGACCGCCTGCGGCGGCGACGCGGCCGCGACTACCACAGCCGCAACCACAACTCCCCCCACGGAGGTGAAGGAAAACGTGACCCTGAATCTGGTCAAGGACGGCAAGACCGATTACACCGTCGTCTACGACGACAAGAGCGAGGCTTGCGCCGCGCTGGCAGACGCCATCCGATCCGCCTTCGCCAAGCGCGACGTGGAGATCGCCACGGTTGCCGCCACCGCCGCCGAAACGGATTACGGCAAGGAGATCGTGGTGGGCAATATCCGTGCCGCCTGCACCTCGGTTGCCGCCCAGATGAAGACCTCCGACTTCGCCATGTGCGTCAGCGGCGACGATTGGGTGCTGCTGGCTACCGACGAAACCAACTATACGTATATGACCGACGTCGCCAAGGAGCGCGTCCTGAACAAGCTGTCCGACGGTGCGCTGACCGTTGAATCGGATAACGATCTGGTGTACAGCAGCTCCGCCTACGCCGACGTCAGCTACGCCGCCTATCTGAGAAAACAGACCCGTGCGCTGTCCCAGGAGACCGTGGTGGAGCTGTTCGCCGCTAAAACCTTCACCGCTGCCGATCGTACACGACTCCCCTATCGGATCTATGTTCCCTCTAACTACGATCCTGCCAAGCAGTATCCCGTCCTCGTCTTCCTCCACGGCGCAGGTGAGCGGGGGAACGATAACACCGCGCAGCTGGTGCACGTAATCGGCAATCTCTTCAATCAGAAGGATTCTCCCGTACTCGATGCCATTGTGATCTGTCCCCAGTGTCCGAGCAATAATCAGTGGGTCGATACCCCTTGGGCAAACGGCAGCTACAGTCTGGCAAACGTGCCTCAGTCCAACGAGTCAAAGGCAGTAGTGGAATTGCTGGATCAGATCGCCAAGACTTACTCCACCGATTCCGACCGCTACTACGCTATGGGCATCTCCATGGGCGGATTTGGCACATGGGATCTTGTGATGCGTTATCCCGACAAATTCGCAGCTGCCGTTCCGATCTGCGGCGGCGCAGACCCCTCCATGGCAGAGGTGCTGAAGGATTTCCCCATCTACACCGCCCACGGATCCGCCGACCCCACCGTTCCGGTTGCGGGCACCCGCGAGATGGTGGAAGCCCTGCAGTCCGCAGGATCCACGGTTGTGATCTACGAAGAAAAGGCCGGCAAGGGACACGACGTCTGGACCGAGTTCAGCCAGCAAACCGAGGTTCTGGAGTGGCTCTTCACCCAGAAGCTGTCCGATCGGAAGTAATCCAAAATCCGTAAAACCCGCCCTCGGCGGGTTTTGTTTTGAGAATTGTAAACAATTTGCAATGTGGTTGACAAACCGAAAAAAGTGTAGTACAATAGAATCAAATACCCTATTATGGTACAAACTGATACAGGGATGTGTGAACGAACGTGAATATCGGAATTTTCATCTTACTTTTGCTGGTGTCGCTGTCTGCCGCAGTAGGCGTGATCTACGCCGTCTTTCGTCTGGCAAAGATTCAAAATATCTTCTGGAGTCTGATCCCCTCTGCGGGCGTGCTCTTTATTTCTCTCCTGGTCCTGCTGATCATGAAACTGGCAGGTGCGGGCTGGGTCAGCTCGCTGGTGACCTTCTATCTCTTCCAGATCCCGGTCATGGCGGGCGTGGTAGCGCTTCCCTATATGCGCCTCAACCGCCGCATCAACGTGGCTGCCGAGAACGAGAAGCAAAACCGTCTGCAGGTGGCTCGCCGCATCGAGGCGGAGCGCCGCCGTCAGCTCATTGAATCGCTGCAAGGATTCTACTGCGCCGAGTCTGCTATGAAGCCCGAGGGGCAGCGCGAGATCGTGCTGCTGTCTAAAAACGGCAAGGAGGTCTCCGAGATCGTTGCCTCCAGCGGCGCCTCCGAAGAGGAGGTGCGCACGATCCTGGAGGGCTACGAGCGTTACTCCTCCCGCCTGGAGGGCGGAGACGGCACCGCCGACCTGATCCTGACCCCCGAGCAGGAGGAGGACATCGTCTGCCGCCTCATCAACTCCGCTCCCTACGAGTGCGGCGCGGGCAACGGCGGACTGTGGGACAAATCCTCCGCCCGCGAGCTGGTGGCAACCCGTCTGGATTCGGGCGTTTCGCTCCGCATCGTCTCGGCTTACCTGCGTCATTGGGGCTTTACCGTCCCCCAAAAGCAGACCATCAAGGCGCGCTCCGGCGATCCGCTGGTTAAGAGCTGGATCGTCTCGGATTTCGAGAAGATCCGCAAGGCCGCCGCCAAAAATCAGGGCGAGATCATCTGGATCTACACCGTTCCCATGGAAGCGGTGCGGGAGATCTCTACCTTTATTCCCCAAAAGCCTCTGCTGGTAGCGGCAGTCACCAACGACGGTGCCATCCGCTTCCGCGTCTACGACGAGAAGCGCCGCGACTACTTCGGCGATTTCGTCACCTCGCTGCTGGCCACCGCCGACCACAAGTACTACGCCGTGGTCAACGAGCACTACGACGAGTATATGTCCTCCATCGGCAAAGCCAAGCGCCGCGCGCTGGAGGAGAAGATCGAGTTCTTCGATTGCGTGTAATCTTTTTCACGCCCCGTCCGAGCCCTCTCGGACGGGGCGTTTTTTGTGCATTTTTCAAAAATTTTCAAATTCGCGGAAGTAAAACGGGCGGCTCGTTCGTTTATATAGGTGAGAGCACCAAATTGGCGCGTTCACAAATTATTTACAGTAATTTGTCGAAATAACTGTAATAAAACCGCCCTCCAACCCGTTATATAGGGTGAAGCACGTTGTCATCATTGCAAAAACATACGACTTTATGATTGACAATAAGCTGAAAATGTGATACAATAGTATTACAATAAAGGAGGAGGATACCAATGGGCTATATTATCCGCTGTTCAGCTTGACCCAATCAGAACCGGAAAGGATAATCAAAATGAAAAAGAAATTATTATCGCTTATTCTCGCCCTGTCCCTGCTGATCCCCCTGCTGTCCCCGCTGACCGCTATCGCAGAGGACACATCCGCCCTCGCCGTCGAAGATGACGCCGTTCAGACGGCGAATGTGACCGAGACGGCTCCCACCGTCTCCGAAATAGAACTTGCCCGCCCCATTCAAGGGGAAGCAATCACAGAAAGCAATCTTCCCTTCGCCATGACCGAGAGCGAAATCGCCGAGCAGGGCTTCGTTTCCCGCGTCAAGGACGCCGAGCGCGACCTAAACAGCATCGTCCTGGAAAACGCCGACGGCTCACTGACCCTGCATTACTACAATCACCCCGTCAAATACGTGGACGAAGACGGCGTTGTGCGCGACAAATCCGACAAGCTGACCACCCGCATCGGCGGCGGCTTCGAAACGGTGGCAAGTGACATCCAAACCGCCTTCCCGAAGCGGCTCTCCGACGGCATCACCATGCAAAAGGATCAGTGGCAGCTTCGCATGGCGCCCGCGGAAAACCTGACCGCCACCGGCACGCTGTCGGCCGACCAAACCACCGTCACCTACGCCGTAAACGCCCGCACCTACTACGAATACAGCCTCACCGCCATGGGCTTCAAGGAAGACATTCTGGTGTTAGCCTACACGGGGCAGACCGAGTATAGCTTCACTCTGCAAACGGGCGGACTGACTGCGGTCAACCAATACGGCAGCTGGGTGCTGGTGGACGGGGATAATACCGTCCGCGCAAGCCTTGGCGACGTGATCGTGTTCACCGCCGACGAGCGGAACAACACCTTCGGTGAGCTCAGAGTGGAGGAGATCACCGCCGGGCAGACCTACCGCCTCACCGTCGTGCTGGACGCCGACTGGCTGGCAGACCCCAAGACCGTATATCCGATTACCATTGATCCGTCGGTGACGTATAATACGACCGGTGCCATCGAGGATCTGGTTGTAGGAACGAGCACCACCTACAGCGGCACGTCCGGCTCGCTGTACGTGGGCAGAGGCTCCTCCGGAGCGAAAATTCGCACGCTGATGCG
>CAZFJJ010000145.1:0-5368 GCA_964519075.1 uncultured Lachnospiraceae bacterium | reverse complement strand
CGTCTGGGTAGTGCAACTTCATTTTACAATCTGCGAAATAATTATAATTATTGATTGGAGGTCGCTATGGAACCGCACAACATTCTCAATCTCGCTATCCTTGCTCACGTAGACGCGGGCAAGACTACGCTCACCGAGCAGTTTCTCTACCATAGCGGCACCATTCGCCGTGCGGGCAGCGTAGACGACGGCTCCGCCCAGACCGACCGGCTGGAGATCGAACGCAGCCGCGGTATTTCCGTAAAGGCCGCCGAAGCCGCCTTCACTTACAACGGCGTGCGAATCAATCTGATCGACACTCCCGGGCACTCCGACTTCGCCGGAGAGGTGGAGCGTGCGCTGCTGGCTCCCGATGCTGCTCTGCTGATCGTCTCTGCAGTGGAGGGCATTCAGTCCCACACCGAGCGGCTGTGGAACGCCCTAAGAAAGCTGAATATCCCCACCGTCATCTTCCTCAACAAGATCGACCGCGCGGGCAGCCGTACGCGAGAGATCATCGCGGAGATGCCCGAACGGCTTGCGATGGAAGGCATCACTCTCCTGCCAATGATCGAGGCTGTCAGCGAAGGGCCGGACGGCTTTGCCATTGCCACCCCCGCCGATCTGACCGATCGCGCTACCGAAGCGGCGGCAGAGCTTAGCGACGACATCGCCCTTGCTTATTTGGAGGGTGAGGAGATTGACCCCGATCTGCTGGAAACAACCCTTCGACTAGGCGTACGGGAGCAGAAGATCGTGCCGATCTACTGCGGCGCGGCACAGAAGGGGCTGGGCGTTGGAGAGGTCTTGGACGGTCTGCTCCGCTTCCTCCCCCGCGCTTCCCAGCGAGTCACCGATGAGCTGTCGGGGCTGGTATACGCCATCGAACACGACAAGACCATGGGCAAGATCGCGCGCGTGCGCCTGTTCGGCGGTACGCTCGCCGCTCGTGACGCGCTTTCGCTCAATGACGGCGTGCTGAATCTATCCGAAAACGGCGAGAAGATCTCACAGATCCGTATTGCCGAGGGGGCGCGCTTCCGTGACAGCGGCGTTGCAGGTGCGGGAGAAATCGCCGCGCTTTGCGGGCTGTCGACTGCCAAGGTCTATCAGACCATCGGCTCCTATCGGCTCCCCGAACGGCTGAAGCTGGCGCTTCCCTATCTGCAGGTCAAGGCGATCCCCGAGACCGAGGAGCAGCTGCCCGCGCTTCTGAAGGCGCTGACCCAGCTATCGGACGAAGACCCGCTTCTTGCCTGCCGATTCTCCAAGGCTGAGCGGGAGATCCTGCTCTCTATCACGGGCAAGATCCAGCTGGAGGTGCTGACCTCCCTCTTGTTGGAGCGCTATCAGCTAAGGGCGAGCTTCTCTGCGCCCACCATCATTTACAAAGAAACACCGTCGAAGGCGGGCTACGGCTTTGACGCATATACCATGCCGAAACCCTGCTGGGCGGTGGTCAAATTTCTCATCGAACCGCTCCCCCAAGGTAGCGGCGTAGTTTACGACGGCGGACACGTCCCCAGCAACCAGCTGTTCTACCGCTATCAGACCCATATCGAGCAATCGGTAAAGGCGTCCCTCTCCCAGGGTATGCTGGGCTGGGAGGTTACCGACCTGAAGATCACCCTTGCCGACGGCGAGCATCACACCATCCACACCCATCCGCTGGACTTTTTCGTTGCCACACCGATGGCGCTGATGGACGGTCTGCGCAATACTGGTACGACTCTGCTGGAACCCATCCTGCGGGTGAAGATCCGCGCGGGAGAGGAATTCTTAGGAAAGATCCTCGGCGACATTATACGAATGCGCGGCGAGTTCGACAGCCCCGTGATCGACGGCACCGCCTTTACGCTGGAGGCACTCATCCCTGCCTCAACCTCGCTGGAGTTTCCCCTGCGCGTTGCCTCTCTCACCCACGGAACGGCGCTTTACACCTCGGATCTGGCTTATTACAGACCCTGTCCGTTGGAGCTTGGCGCGACCACACCCAGACGAGGACCCAATCCGCTGGATCGCTCCAAGTGGATCCTGTACGCCCGCGGTGCGATGACCGACGAGAATTATCAACTGATGTAAATCCATTTTCACAATAGGAGATATTAACATGATCAGACACATCGTAATGTTCAAATTCAAGGAAGAGGCCGAGGGTCGCACCAAGGCAGAAAACCTTGCCATCACCAAATCTATGCTGGATGCACTTCCTGCCAAGATCGATCTGATCCGCGCATCGACGGTCAGCATCAACTCCCCCGATGCAGATCAGACCAACTACGATCTCTGCCTCGTCAGCGACTTCGACAGCTTGGAGGATCTGGCAGCCTATATCGTCCATCCCGATCATAAGGCGGTCGGCGCATTCATGCGTCCCGTTCGACTGGATCGCGCTTGCGTGGATTTTGAAATTTGACAGAAGATACATCACATACAAAGGAGAAACAAATCATGCAGTACAGAAAAATGGGCAAACTGGGAATCGAGGTATCGGCATTCGGTATCGGATGTATGCGCTTCCCTATGTACACCAACGAAGAGGGCAAGCGAGTCGTTGACCAAGAGCTTGCTAACAGGATCATTCACACCGCCATCGAGAACGGCGTAAACTATCTGGACACCGCCTACGTATACTCTGACAAATTGGCAGAAAAGACGCTGGGCATCGCTCTGCAGGGCGGCTGGCGCGAGAAGGTCTACGTAGCGACCAAGCTCCCCATATGGGACTGCCACACTCCCGAGGATCTGCCCCGCCTTTACGAGGAGCAGCGCACCAATCTGCAGGTAGATTGCATCGACTTCTATCTGGTTCACGCCCTCAACCGCGATCAGTGGCACAGAATGCGCGATCTGGGCGTTCGCCAGTTCCTCACCGACCTGAAGGCACAGGGCAAGATCAAATACGCTTGCTTCTCCTTCCACGATAACTACGAGGCGTTCGAGGAGATTATCAACGACTACGATTGGGATATGTGCCAGATCCAGTTCAACTACATGGACGTGAACAATCAGGCTACCATCAAGGGCGTTGAGCTGGCAGGTGAGAAGAACATTCCCATCGTTATCATGGAGGGGCTTTTAGGCGGTCGTCTTGCCAACGTTCCCGATACCGTACAGGCGGTGTTCGACAGCTATCCCGAGAAGCGTTCCGCTGTCGAGTGGGCTTTCCGTTGGCTTTGCAACTTCCCGCAGGTAGCTACCGTTCTGTCGGGTGTGACCAATATAGCGCAGACCATGGACAACCTGGCGATCTTTGACCGTACCGGCGTGGGCATCATGTCCGACGAGGAGCTGGCGATCGTAGACCGTGCGCGTGAAGAGTATCTGC
Source organism: uncultured Lachnospiraceae bacterium (assembly GCA_964519075.1). GTDB lineage: Bacteria > Bacillota > Clostridia > Oscillospirales > CAG-272 > CAKSQF01. The sequence continues at coordinate 2,061 of CAZFJJ010000145.1, read as the reverse complement.
GCCGCACCAAGGTGGGCTGCACCGGCTGCCGTTACTGTATGCCCTGCCCCTGCGGCGTAGACATTCCCGCGATCTTCGGCACTTGGAACGAAGCGTTCAAGTACAACACCGACATCTCCGGCAACGGTCATTACCGCCGTATGGTAAACGAAGGTAAGGGCGCAGATCAGTGCGTGGAATGCGGTCTGTGCATGGAAAAATGTCCCCAGAGCCTGAACATTCCCGAGCTGTTGAAGGTCGCGTCGGCTGAGCTGTCCTGATGAAAACACGCTATCAGGCACAGCTGGACGCCCTCCTACCCACCCTCACGGGCAGACCTCGGCTGCTTTTACACTCTTGTTGCGGTCCCTGCTCCACCTACGTGCTGGAATATCTGGCGCAGTATTTTGAGATCACGCTGTTCTACTACAATCCCAACATCTACCCTGCTGAGGAGTATCAGCGTCGGTTGGCGACACAGAAGGAAGTGCTGGCAAAGACGGGGTGGGCAACGCTGGTGGAGGGCAACTACCTTCACGCAGACTTTCTCACATCGGTACGCGGCTACGAAGCCGAGCCGGAGGGCGGCGCACGGTGTGAGTTTTGCTTCCGTCTGCGGATGGAGGAGGCGGCACGCCTTGCCGGGGACGGCGGCTACGATTATTTCGCCACTACCCTCTCGGTGTCGCCTCACAAGGATGCGGCGCTGCTGGGCAGGCTCGGCGAGGAGCTGGAGGCGCGCTACGGCGTGAAGCATCTGCCCTCCGATTTCAAGAAGCGGGAGGGCTACAAGCGGTCGGTCTCTCTTTCCAATGAAATGGAGCTTTACAGACAAGATTATTGCGGTTGCGAGTTTTCCCTCCGTGATGCAAGAAAAACTCAATCATAAGGATTTGCTATGAAACACGTTAAAGCAGGCTACGTATATCATTACGAGCTGAAGAATTTTACCGCCGAGGATGCGAGCCGCCTCGACGTGATCAACATCGCCTTCGGGCTGGTGAGAGACGGTGCGGTCTACTTCCCACATCCCGATGCGCTGGGCGAGCTTCCCCGCATTAGAGAGGCGAATCCCTCTCTGCGGATGGTCATTTCGGTAGGTGGATGGGGCGCGGGCGGCTTCTCTCCAGCCGCCACTACCGAGCAGGGGCGGAAAAAGTTCGCTGCCTCCTGTCTTGCCCTTGCCGAAAAGTGGAATCTGGACGGCATCGACATCGACTGGGAATATCCCGGTCTGGACTGGGCAGGCATCGAGGCTTCCCCTGACGACAAGGTGAACTATACCCTGCTCCTGCAAGCCGTCCGTGACGCCTTCAACGAGGCGGGACACACCGATTGGTTGCTGACCGTTGCGGTGGGCTGCGACCGCTATTTTACCCAGAACACCGAGATGGATAAGGTTGCAAAGATCCTCGACTACGTTTCGCTGATGACCTACGATATGCGAGGCTGCGGCGAGCCCTTTACCGGGCATCACACCAATCTGCTTCCCTATGCGGACTGTAGCGAAAATCCCCGCGGACGGCGGTCTGTACTGCACTCGGTGCAAGTGTACGAGGAAGCGGGCGTGCCTCGGGAAAAGCTGATCGTCGGTATCGCCTTCTACTCTCGGATGTGGAAGGACGTGGAGGGCGAGGGCGTCGGTCACGGACTTCGAGCGAAAGCCGCCCCCGGCGACTACGGCCCCGGCTACAGCGACATCTTGCACGACTACATGGGCAAAGGCGATTTCGCAGAGTATTGGGACGAGGATTGCAAGGCACCCTATCTCTTCGACGGCAAGACCTTTATCTCCTACGACAACGCGCGCTCCATCGCGGAAAAGTGCAGATTTGTCAAGGAAAACGGACTGCTGGGCGTAATGTACTGGGAGCATTCCTGTGACGCAACCAGAACGCTTTTGAAGGCTCTGGATGACGGAATGAAAGAATAACAAAGCCGGTCAAGGTGTTTGCCTTGACCGGTTAATTTATTATATCGCTTATCATCGTAGGGCGGGGGCTTGCTCCCGCCGTCAAGCGGTTTCGACGACAAGTAATCTCCACGCATTGCCTCAATTAAAAAATGGATCAACGCGATAGA
>CAZFJJ010000144.1:0-5380 GCA_964519075.1 uncultured Lachnospiraceae bacterium | reverse complement strand
GATCTCCTGCCTGATGCCCATTCTGGCCGAGGGCGACGTGGTGGGCTGCGTTGCGTCGCTGACCGATGCGGATCGCTCTGCCACCGACACCGAGCAAAAGCTCATCGAAACTGCCGCCACCTTCTTAGGCAAGCAGCTGGAGAGCTGATATAGGCTTTCGCGTGATGCTCCAAGCGGAGCATTCACGCGAAACGATGTTTGCCCTTGCGGGCAAGTGACGTTGACTTCGTCAGTGTTGTTCACTGCGTGAATGATGTTGTGCCTTCGGCACAGCGGGCAAGCATCACATCACTGCTCATCATTATGAGCAGCATAACGTCACTTTTGCGTCTGCACATACGTCACGTACAGAAAAAAAGAGAGAACGTTTCGGCAATCAACCGATATGCTCTCTCTTTCTGCTTGGAATAAGGGTTTGGGCTTAGCCCAGCATCGCGTTTGATCGGTCAAACGCGATGCTCGCACTGAACAGAGCTTTCAAATTCTCCGCTACGAGCATCGGCCCTTCGCCTATCCGTATTTTATTTCACAGCCACGCTTGTTGCCATTTTGATCAGTTCATCATAGCTTTGAAACAACCCGTAAATATTATATCGGTACTGATCGTCCTGCCAGTACAGATTATAAACGTTAGGCTGATCTGCATATGTGAAAAGAACGGCATTTAGTCCATTTATCTTTATGTTGGTAGCGGTTGCTTCTGCTGCATCCCCTTCACTATCTGCAGTTACGATTATTTGCGCAAATGTTAGCACATCTTCTCCTTCAGCGTTGTAATAACTCAGCATATACATTTTACGAGATTGATAGGTTTCGGCGACCGTATACCCCTCCGGAATATAACTCGGTGCATTCACCTCTTCAATGGACGTAGGTGGAGTGACGGCAGGAGTGTCTGGTTCATCGGTCGGCTGGACGGTCGTAGTACCGGAGGGATCATTCGATGCCGTCACCGCGGGATCGGTTGAAGCACCTTGGTTTTGATCGTCTGCAGGGACGAAGTCGATCTTCACCGATTGACCGTCGTCGCTCCAATCCAGTACGATCTGCCAGAGCTTTTCCCGTACCGTGGGAATCGCCACGCAGGACACCAAAACCGAAAGCAACGCCGCAACGCAGGCGATCAGCAGAATTTTTCGTCTCTTCCGCCGTCGCGTCGCCATCTGACGGCTCCGACAAAGAAGGATGATCTGCTCTTCCTCCTCTTTGCTCACCGTCTCGCCGCAATCGGTCTCCGCCAATGCCAAAAGCTCGGACAAAGCTTCGCGGGACGCCGCCTCCAAGAGCGCGTCCGGCGGCTGTTTCGTCTGTTTACTCATTGCCGGTCACCTCGCTTTCGGTAACATCGGGATCGCGCGCTGCCATCAGCTGTTGCAGCCTCAGCCTCGCCCGATGGACATGGGAATTCACAGTCGCACGATTCAGATCCATCAGCTCTGCGATCTCGGTATTGCTCAGTTGATACAGATACTTGTACATCAAAATCGTCTGCTGCACGTCGGTCAAGGTCCGCAGCATCGTCTTCAGTTCACCGATCCGCTCCTTGTCCAAAAGCAGCTGTTCCGCATCCGCAGCGGGATCGGGAAGCTCCCACAGCACCTGCTCTCCCTCATCGTTATCGCAAGTGAAAGAGACCTCGTGCAGCTGCCGACGGTTTTTCTTGTCATACAGCTTCAGCGCCATATGTCTGGTCGTAACGGCTACGAACCCATATAATTCATTGCCCTCAAACCGCATAAACCGCTCAATATGGGTAGCGATCTGCACGAAGGTGTCGGATAACGCATCCATCGCATCATCCCGATTTTTCAAGATCCCCATGCAGATATTCAGCATCTTCTGATGATAGCGATAATAGATCTCCTCCACAAACGAACGCTGTTCCTCGGTTTCCAGCGTCGCTATGATCGATAATATCATTTTTCCTCCAAGACAAATACCGCGGGGCTCCTCTCCACCGCCCATCTGACGGTATCAATCGTACCTCAAGTGCGCTGAATTGGCAAGCAGATCCAACTGCTTTATCCGAATCCGTTTTTTCGATCTTTTTCCAAAAAAAGCGCACCTTACTTCAGGACTTGTAAAAGTCATTGCTAAAGTGTTATTTTCATCTTCGGCAATGACTTTTCTTTCAATATCCTTAGTTGATCGACCCGGATCAGCATTTACCGTGATACAGACCCGTGGTTCTTACTGATACTGCTGCAGATGCTCTGCAAATTTCGGTCCCCACCAAACCTTATAGCCAAGCTTGTTGGGATGGATGGAATCGCTCATATAGCGGCTGTAGTCTCGGTCGCTAACCGCGTTCATCTCTTCGTCATTCCACAGATCCAGCACGCCGATGCCCCACTTGTCCTGAATCTCCAACAGCGCGTCTACCATCTTCTGATAAGCGGCGCTGTCGTACTTCGTACCGGTGTAGAAGGACACCTCGCAATCCCATTTTTCCTTGGCGGAAGCAATGATGTACTCAATGGCACCGATAATGGTGGTAGTATCAAAATCTTCCTTATTCATCGAATCGCTGATGGTGCCGAGAGGCTTATTCTGGGTAGCGTCGTTAGTGGAAAGCTGCACGATCAGATGATCACAGACCTTCTGCCGCTTCATCTGGTTTTCCATGCGCGCAACGTAAGAATTCGCGCTGGAGGTAACCAGCGTGGTGCCGGAGACCGCCCATTTTTCAACGGTGCAGTCAAACTCCTCGGCGATGTAATCCGCCATGGACCAGCCGCCCGATGCGGAGCCGTAGGTCACGGAGGAGCCTAAGAACACGAAGGTCTTGCCGTCCAGCGGGAAGGGAGGCTGGGGCTCGGGCTCGGCGGTAGTCGCGGCGGTAGTGGTAGCGGGAGCCTCGGTCGTAGCGGCAGGGGTAGTTTCGGCGCCCTCACCTGCACAGGAAACGAGAGGGAGTGCCAGCAGCAGAAGTGCCGACAGCATAGCAATGATCTTTTTCATTTTCATAAAATCCTTTCGGTATAATCGTCCAAGCCGCTGTGTCACAGAGCCTGGCAAAATTCGATGAATTTGGGGGTCCACCACTCGCGGTAGCCGACGAGGCGGGGATGAACGGGATCTTCCATGTAGCGTTCGTAGTCCTCCACGCTGACCGCCCGCATGGCGGGATCGTCCCAGAGGTCGAGGATAAAAAAGCCATATTCCTTGGCCAGCGCACGCAGAAGATCGACCATCTTGGCGTAGGGCTCGCTGTCGAAGTAGGTGCCGGTATAAAAGACCAGCGGACAGTCCCAGGCAGTCTTCACGTAATCGGCAATGAAGCGGATAGCCGCCTCGGTGTCGGCAAGCGGAACGCCTCTGCCCGCGTCGTTGGTGGAGAGCTGCACGATGACGAGATCCATCTTGATCCGCCGATCCACCTTCTTCAGTCGCGCAACGTAGGAGCCGTCGTCCACGTCGGCGAGGGTTGTGCCGGACAGCGCTTCCTTCACCATTTTCAGCCCGCACTGCTCCTCCATCAGGTCGGCAAAGGAGACGCCCCCCGCCGCCGAGCCAAAGGTCACCGACGAGCCGAGAAAGAGTACCGTTTTATTTTTCAGATCCATAGGAAATCCTCCCCATTCGGTTAATACTGCATTTATTGTAGCACAACCGCCCGTAAATGTCAAGGACGAAACCCCAAATAGCAATATTCGCAAATAAAAAAGCATTTTCCGCAAAGAAAATGCTTTTTGGGCAATGACATTTCACCGATGTTGTTCTCTGCTTTGTGCGTTAGGGGTGGGCTTGCTCCTCCCGTTTCAAACGACTCATCCCGAATAAAAGAACAGTACGCACGAAAAAACAATTCCGGATCCAAACACAAGCGTAAAAAGGTATGCAAGCAAGCTTAGTCTGCCGAGATGCTTATCAAAATACAGCGGAACCGACAGAAGTAAACCGCCGATAAAGCGAGGGAAAAAGCCGATGGCGTACGATGCACCGATCATAAAGAAATCGATTCCGCTGGTTTCGGGGGAATTACATAGCGATTGATAATCTTCATAGCATATAAGTCCCCAATGAATGACGGATAGTATGCACAGCGCGCACATTGCCAAGCAGAGCATCGAAACGACCGAGATCTTTCCTTGCGCTTCGCCCTCCTGCCTTGTCTTACGCTCAATCCAAAAGTCCACTCCCGCTGCGACAAACGCCGCCAAACCGTAGACCGCAATATCGCCCCAGTCGAAGACCGAGCCCACGGCGATCTGAACGTTTTCGTTCTCGATGCCCAGCAGTGCCACCACGTCCACGTACTGCAGCACCTCCACCGTCACGGCAAAGCCGAAGAGCAGCAGCGGAAGGATGCGCAGTCCCACAGGCTTGACGGTGCGAGCGAGTGCATACAGCAGGAGCACCACGAAAAAGTCGCCCACAGTATTGCGCAAAAAGCCGGAGGTTCCCGCCAGCAGGATCAGCAGCGCGAACAGCATCGCCGACGCTAGGGAAAAGTATGCGCGCAATGTCCGATGTTCCATCGGAGGGTCGGATCGTTTCATCGTCGCCTCCTAGCGCAGGCTGTCCTCTTCCTCGTAGGAGAGCAGATCGGCGGGCTGACATTGCAGCTCGCGGCAGAGTGCCTCCAGCGTGGAAAAACGGATGGCCTTGGCCTTATTATTTTTCAGAATAGACAGATTCGCCTGGGTAATGCCTACGCGGCTGGCCAGCTCGCCCAGGGAAATGCGGCGGCGTGCCATCATAATGTCCAAATTGACCAGTATCACTTTCATCTTCGATCACACTTTCTGTTTGATAACCGTCACACGGTGAGGCTGTTCTCTTCTGCGATCTCGTGGGCGGTAGACAAGAGCCGCACCAGCACCTGCAGCAACAGCCCGATAAAGAGCGCGGTCACCGCGATCAGCAGCAAGGGAAGATAAACGATGCCCGTAGCGGCGCAGGCGACTCCCACGTACAGGGCGCAAACCGACAGCCAGCGGAAGCAGCGGACATTTTGCCCCACGAACAGCCGCTCCTTCTGCAGATTGCGGAGGATCTTTGCAAGCAGGATCAGCGCTGCAAAGCCTGCGGGCAGACAGACATAAAAGGCGATCAGGATGCGCTCGATCAGAACGGTGGCGTTATAGGCGGCAGTCAGCTCGAAATAGCGCTTCAGCAGCGCGGGCAGCGTGAAGGCCAGAAATGCCAGCACGGGGATGAGAAAGATCGTAAACGCAAGGCACACGGTGGTGATGATTCGGGTACGTTTCATAAGGATAATCCTTCCTTTGATTGGCAGTATCCTCATTATAGCACAGGAATATGCGGCTGTCAATAGCGATTTATTGAATTTCGATAACTAATCCGTCGAACGCGCTGCCTTAGCCAACGAAAAAGGCTTAATAGTAAAACGAAATGTCGCATTTGTAAAACGAGG
>CAZFJJ010000143.1:0-5390 GCA_964519075.1 uncultured Lachnospiraceae bacterium | reverse complement strand
GGCTGTCAACCTGCGGTTTTGTATCATCCTTATTGAGTGCCAGCCTACTCGTCGGCTTCTTTGAGTATCACCCACACAACGAAAAAACCGACCCATTACGGGTCGGTTTTGCTGGTTCTATAGGGTTATCCTCGCACTTCGATCGCACATCTGCTCTCGTAGCCTTCCTCTGCCACGTTACCCTCCAGAATGATCTCACCGTAGCCGTCGGCAACGATGCGCCCGCTCAGCGGATTCTTCACCGAGGTGATCTCGCCCACGACGTCTGCCATCACGTGGGAGTTTTCGAAGGACAGATCGCAGTCGATCATCTTGCAGTTAATGAGCTTCAGATTCTTGCAATAGCAAAGCGGCTGGGTGCCGATGACGGTGCAGTTCACCAGTGTCAACCCCTCGGAATACCAGCCCAGATACTCGCCCTTCAGCGTGGTATTCTCGATAAAGGCGTTCTTGGTATGCCAGAAGGCATCCTTGGTGTCCAGATAGGAATCCACGATGTGCAGATTTTCGATGTATTGGAAGGAATACTTGCCTGTCATTTGCAAACCCTTGATCTCCACGTCGCGACTTTCAAACAGGCAGTAGACTGCGTCCACGGTGGAATCCTGTAGGGCAAGACCGCGGCATCGCCAGCCGAACTCGGGTGAGCTTACGGTAGAGCGCACCACCCGCATCCGATCGCACTCTCTGAGGCATTTGACGCCCGTGACGGTGGAATCGGCGATGGTGCCATCCTCGGCGTACCAGATAGGCGCGCGGGTTCCGTCGTCCATGGTACAGCCCTCCACGGTAAAGCCTTTGGCGTGCCAAAGCGGATAGCGGAGCGAAAAACTGCAGTTTTTCACGGTCACGTCGCGGACTTCCTTCAGCGCCGACTCGCCGTCGGCAGGACCTGCAAAGGTGCAGCCCTCCACGTCGCCGTGGGTCAGATTATACAGAGCGCGCTCCTCGTCGAAGGTCTGCCCGATCACTTTGATGCGTTCCATATCAAACCTCGGGGGTCGTATCGTCGAGCGCGATAGCTTCTTCTGCAGCCACCGACACGATCGGCTCAGCAGGTACCGCCTCCTCAACGGGAAGCTCTACCGCCACCGCTTCAATGGGCTCGGGCAGTTTTTTCAGCTTGGCGGCCGAAATACTGCCGCTGATCAGATAGTAGAGAACCCAAGCGTGATAAATCACGAAGAAAGCGCCGGAGCGAACGTCGTATGGCAAATAATAACTGATCAAGTCGGGGATCAGGAGCAGCGTGTCCAAACCGTACAGCACTGCGGCAATGATGGTAAATACAGGATATTTTTTAGCCAGCGCCCAGCAAAGGAAAAGGCAGGCGGTCATAATTACCGCCGGGATGGCGCTGCTCACCAGCGACAGCGTGCCGTCGATTGACTCCTGATATTCAATCAGAGCTTGTTCAGAGATGCCCAGCTCATCTGCGGTATAAACGCCGTTGTCTACGTCATAGTCGAACTTGCCCTGTTCCATAAAGGCAACCGGCATATATGCAGAAAAGGTGAAGGTAATTCCCAGCGTTGCCACCAGCAGCAGTGAAACCGCAGTGGCAATACAGGACAGCAGAAATACGTTTCTGGCAGTGGAGCAGTTTTTCGTGTATTTCAGGCGAAGGAATTTGTTTTGGTCAAAATGAGGGGTCATGTTATTTTCTCCTGTCAAAAGTAGATTATCTTTATTATATCACAATTGGCTTTGCTTGTCAAGCGACTTTGCGGCGGTGGGCAGAACCCGCTCCATTGCGGCGCGCATCCGCTCGGCGTCGCCCTCGAAGGCCGTCTCCAGCAGACCGCGCAGAGCGGCGTCCTCCGCTTCCCTACGGGACAGCAGCGGGCGCACCAGTTTGCCCTGCCGCTCCAGAATGCCCCGCTCGCACAGGCGGGCGACGACGGTATAGGTGGTGGTTCGCTTCCAGCCGATCTCGTCGGCAGCAATGCGGGCCAGATGTGCCGCCGTGATGGGAGAATTTGCCCAAATCAGCGACATGAGTTTTTGTTCCATGGGATATAGCATAGGTACCTCCATCGATTAAATGACTCTAACGGGAAGTTGTATAATCTGCTAAACAACACCCTCCCTTATTGTCAGAACTATAATAATATGGTATAATATAAGCAACTAAACTATTAAGGTGTGATTTTCAATGAAAAAGAAATTCATCGCATTAATCGGATTATTTTCTATCTGTTTCGCACCGGCACCCTGGATAGGGTCGGTAAATTCACACGCATCAGCGGAACACGAAATACCCTATAATTCTATTGGAGTATCAATTTACGAAGATTCAATGCAAGAACAAATCAATCTGTTATTAGATACTTATTTTTCAGCAAGATGCACTCTTGATGCTACCCAGTGTTCAGCTATGCTATCTAATATTGCACGACAGGGAATTATTAACGATGAACACGAGCGAATTGCCTTATTGAGCAACGCCGGTGTTGTAGAAATGACTAATAGTTATGTAGTAACTCGAACTGAACACGATGGTGAATATATCATATATCACGTTACAGAAACCGCAAATTATAATACGGAGCAATATAATATTGAGCATCTAATCGCCTTCGTTGTGAGTGAAGAAAATCTTCTTTATATTGCACGGGATGAATACTGCGAAGAGTTTCTTTCGTTTGAGTCCAATGCTGTTTGGCATTTTGTAGAATCTTCTATGGCAAGATCCGGTTCCACTAATGATTTGGCAGAAAACACTCATGTCAATACCGGCGACCAAGCATATGATTTAGTCGAGGTTGCGAGAACACAAGTTGGGTATCATGAAAAAAACAGCGCCTCGCAACTGGAATACAAAACGGCCAATAGCGGATATAATAATTTTCTCATCGCACGTGGGTATTGTTGTATCAGCAGATGAGAATAACATTGTCATTATTGACGGAAATCATGGGCATCAGGTATGCTTACGAAGCATCGAAGCTGATAATGCAGATATCTACGGTTTTGGAACACCCACTTATCCCGATTCCGATGAAAACGGAAATAGCGTACATAATTGGTCTGCTTCTTTTGAGCATGACAGTGATAATCATTGGAAAGTTTGCATTTGGTGTGGAGAACAATCGACAACAATTCGTCACGTTTGGCTCATAGATAGTTCCGGGAATTTCAAAACATGCAAAGGCTGTGGGTTGTTTGTAAATCTTATTGTTATTCAAAAAAATCGTCCCAATTTATTAATTGAATATACTGATCTAAAGGAGGAGGACAAATGAAAACTTCTAAAACAATACTGATGATCACAGCTCAACTGCTATTGATTATCCTGTCTCTTTCCGCTTGCGCCGATACAGCGGCTATGACCGCTGCCACAGATTCGCCGGTCTCCTCCGTCACCACCGTCCCCTCTGTCAACACTGTCCCCTCTGTCCCTACTGCGCCTGCAATCACTACCACCGCTACACCTGTGACTACCGCGCCGGATGCGCCGGTCACTCTGCCCGCCACAACTGACGAGCAGCCCACCACCGAAGAGCAGCCCAATAGCTGCACCGAAATCTTCACTGCAGGACTTGCTGCGGCAGGACAGGCGGCAACCGTGTCCCGTGACCTGACCGCGGACGAGCTGTCAAAAGTAAAAGCTTTCTTAGAATCCGATGATGTCTGCATGATATTTGCCAGCTCTTACGAGCCCTTCTACCGCCCCGAGGATATCAGCCTATACGAGATGATCTACGCAGATACGGAAAACGAATTCACCGACAACAACCCCTACCCAAACGATGGCAGTATGGTGAGCGTTACCCGCATCAAGCGTATCATCAAGCAATATCTTGGCATCGATGTCACCGATGCCATGTGGGACAGACTGGTTGCCGACGGTGCAGAGTATCTTGCTGAGTACGATGCATACGGCTTTGCACACACAGATGCATCCGGCTTTTCTCCCGATGATACACTGACAGGCTACCAAACCGAAGACGGTAAGCTACTGATTCATATGCAGTGCAAATACGACGGAGATGCGGTTTGGGCATTGTTGATTCCTACCGATAACGGCTACTTGATCGAAGCAGCTCAAAGACATGGCGACCGAAACGCCCCCTGCACACCTTAACATCCCCGCCCGACGAACAATCGTCGGGCGTTTTTGGTGTGGGAGCAATGCGAGGGCAGGCAGCGACAAGCAAAATCGATACTTTTCCTCATCGCCGCAAGCATATGCGGCGATTTTTTTGATGTTTTGGGAGATCCAAGAACCCTTTTTCAAAAGGGTTCTTGGCAGGGTGCAGGGGCAGAGCCCCTGCATTACCCCACTAAAACAGCGAGATCTGATTGGTGTCCGACAGGCCGTCCAGGACGTGGTTGTCGGCAAGGAGCTGGATGATCGCCTTGGACAGGCCTGCGCGCTGCTGCAGCTCTTCGCGAGAGAAGAACTCGCCCGCTTTGCGCGCTTCCACGATCTTTTCTGCCGCCGCGTCGCCCAGTCCCGGCAGGGAGTTGAAGGGCATACGGATCTTGCCGTCCTCGGGCAGATACTCGCGAGAGCCCGACCTGTACAGGTCGATGGGCAGATAGCGCACGCCGCGCGCCATGCTCTCGTCCACCAGCTGCAGGGTGGTGAGGGTGTCGGCATCCTTGGCGGTGGCGGTCTTTTCCTTGGTCTTACGGTCGATCTCGTCCATGGCCTCCTTCACCGCCTTGCGTCCGCGCCCTACGATGGAGGCGTCAAAGCCGCCGGGAGCAACGGTCAGAAATGCGGCGTAGAATTCCATGGGGCGGTGGATCTTGAACCAAGCCAAACGGATGGCTGACATATTATACGCCGCCGCGTGGGCTTTGGGGAACATATATTTGATCTTCTTACAGGACCAGATGTACCAGTCGGGCACGTTGTGAGCAACCATCTCCGCCTCCCATTCGGGGGTCAGACCCTTGCCCTTTCGCACGCTTTCCATGATCTTGAAGGACAGCGCGTTGTCCACGCCGTAGCGGATCAGGGTCAGCATGATGGAGTCTCGCGTTCCCACTACCTCGGAAATGGTGCAGGTGCCGTTGGCGATCAACTCTTGGGCGTTGCCCGTCCAGACATCGGTGCCGTGAGACAGACCCGAGATCTGCAAAAGGTCGGCGAAGGTGCGGGGCTTTGCCTCCTCCAGCATCTTTTGCACAAAACGGGTGCCGAACTCGGGCAGACCCCAGGTTCCCACGTTGCAGTCGATGTCACCCGGCTTCAGACCCAGCGGCTTTACCGACTGGAACAGCTCGTAGATGGAGGGGTCGTTCATCGGCACATCCATGACCGAGAGTCCCGAATACTTCTCCAGCCACTTGTACTTGGTAGGCATATCGTGCCCCAGCTCGTCCAGCTTCAGGATGGTGTCGTGCAGGTAGGCAAAGGGGAAATGGGTGGTGATGAT
>CAZFJJ010000142.1:0-5400 GCA_964519075.1 uncultured Lachnospiraceae bacterium | reverse complement strand
GAGCAGGCGCAGCGCCAGCGGATCCTCCACCTCGCGGCGGATCAGCGAGCGTAGAGCGCGGGCACCGCCTTCGGGAGAGCGGAGGGCTTCGTCTGCAAGATGCATGAGAATCGCTTCCTCAAAGGTCAGCGATAGCCGATCCTTGAGTCGGTCGGTCAGCGTGCCGATCTGTCGCTTTGCGATCTCGGCCAGATCTGACCGTTCCAGCGTACGGAAGGGGATTACTTCATCTAGGCGGGACAGCAGCTCGGCGGGGAAGGTTTTGCGCAGGGTGTCCATAGAAACGGCGTTGTTCTTTCCCGCGCTGAGGAAGCCTGCGGGAGCCGATCCCTTTCGGTGCTGCGTACCGATGTTGGAGGTGATCAGCACGTAGGCGTTGGAGAAATCCGCCCGCCGTCCCGAGGAATCGGTGAGACAGCCCTCCTCCAGGATCTGGAGCAGCAGCGCGGTCAGATCGGGATGCGCCTTCTCGATCTCGTCAAAGACCACCACCGCGTAGGGCGTGCGGCGGATCTTTTCGGTCAGCAGACCGCCCTCCTCGTAGCCCACGTAGCCGGGCGGCGCGCCGATGAGCCGCGCGATGCTGTGGGCTTCCCGATATTCCGACAGATCCAGACGGATCAGCGCGGCAGAGCTGCCGAAGAGAACGTCTGCCAGCGCGCGGGCAAGCTCGGTCTTTCCTACCCCCGAGGATCCCGTGAAAAGAAAGCTGCCCGCAGGTCTGCCCCCGGGCAGCAGACCTGCCGAGCGTCTGCGGATGGCAGACGCCAGCGCGTGGATAGCCTCCTCCTGACCCACCACCCGCTCTGCAAGCCGTTCCTCCAAAGGGCGCGGGTCGCCGACCGCCGTGGGAGAGGGGATGGGGATTCCCGTATGCTCGCTCAGCCGCGCGGCGATCTCGGCTCTGCCGATCTCGGCAGGCTCCACGGTCTGTTCCTTCTCCCAGCGGGTGCGAGCCAGAGAAAATGCGTCCCGCGCCTGTACTTCCTGCTCTCTGAGCTTGCCTGCTTCGGCAAAATCCTGCCTGCGGATGGCAAGCTCCTTTGCGTTGGCGAGGGAGACGGCAGATTGCTCCAGCTCCCGAAGGACGGGAGGCGGAGTGGCGCGATGTACGCGTATACAAGCGGCGGCTTCGTCCAAGAGATCGATGGCTTTGTCGGGCAGACGGCGGTCGGGGAGATAGCGCACCGACAGCTCCACAGCCGCCTCCAGTGCCTCGTCGGTGATGGCGACCCGATGGTGCGCCTCAAACGCCTCCCGCACGCCCTGCAGGATGGTCAGCGTCTCGGCAGAGGTAGGCTCCTTCACTACGATAGGCTGGAATCGCCGCTCCAGCGCGCCGTCCTTTTCGATCTTGCGGTATTCGGACAGGGTTGTGGCACCGATCAAACGGATGACGCCCCGTGCCAGCGCGGGTTTCAGAATGTTGGCGGCATCCACCGCTCCCTCCGCGCCGCCCGCACCCATCAGCGTGTGGATCTCGTCGATGAACAGGATCACCGACCGATCGGCAGAGGCTTCCTCCACCACCTGCCGCATCCGCTCCTCAAACTCGCCCCGATACTTCGCGCCCGCCACCAGCGAAGACAGCTCCAGCGAATAGATCTGCTTGCCCCGCAAAAGATCAGGGACGCTTCCGTCGGCAATGCGGGCGGCAAGCCCTTCCACGATGGCGGTCTTGCCAACGCCCGGCTCTCCGATCAGGCAGGGATTGTTTTTCGTCTTGCGGGAGAGGACGTAGGTTAGCTTGAGGATCTCCTCCTCCCTGCCGATGATCGGATCCCGTTTATCCACAGCGGTCAGGTTCTTGCCGTACTTTTCCAGCACGCTGACCGTCTTCCCGCCGCCCTTGGGAGGAGCGGGCGGCTGACCGGGCGCGTGATGCAGATAAGTGATCAGCTCGGTCTTGAGGCTGCCTAACGACACGCCCTGCGCCGAGATCAGACCCGCTCCCACCGACTGGGCTTCACAGACCAGCGCAAACAGCAAATGCTCGGTGCCCACCAGCAGACAGCCCGCCTTGCGGGCTTCGGCGGCGGCGTCTTCTAAGATGGAGCGCAGTCGCGGGGTCATGTCGCCGCCCGACAGCGTGGTGGGCGAGCCCGTGCCCGACAGCCCGATCAAAAGTCCGCGGGTCGCGGGGAGAGTCACGCCCCGACGGGAGAGAAAGTCGGCGGCACAGGCACCTTTTTCGGCCACCAGCCCCAGAAGCAGATGCTCGGAGCCGACGTAGGTATGCCCCAGCTGTTCGGCAAAGGAGAGCGCGCGATCCAGCACGGAGGAGGCAGAAGGGGAAAAGTGATTCATGAAAAACTCCATAGTACGAGAATAGATAACCGTTTCCACGGGAGTATCGCCGCAAAACGGCGGGCTTATGCGGTTATTGATCCCCGATCTGCGGCAGATATTTGTTGTAGGCGTCGGCCAGCGCGTCCCAGGTGATGCGATCGATCAGACCGCTTGGCGGGAGGCCGTTGATCCGTTGAAAACGCAGGAGCGCGTCGCGGGTGGCGGTATCCAGTACGCCGGTCAGCGGAAGGTCAAAGTCGTAGGCAACGCTCTCCCGCAGCATTAGCTGCACGATGTAGATCAGATCGGTGCGCTCGCCGGGGACGGTAGCACCGCCCGACAGCGGACGGTTCCAAGGATAGATGGGCGTGGCGGGGGATCGCTCCCATTTTCCTCCACGGGCGGCGGTGTGCAGAGCCTGCCAGGTGGTCAGATCCACTCTGCCGGTGACGGGAAGCCCCTCGATCCGCTGTAATCGCCGTACGGCCTCACGGGTCTGCTCGCCGTACACGCCGTCCGCTACGATGGAGGGAAGATCCCAGCCCGCCTTCGCCAGCTCGCGCAGGTTCTGCTGGATTTCAATAATTGCCAATCGTTCGTCTCTGGTGTCCATCTCAACCTACCTCCGATCCGGGAAATTGCCCCTCGCTGCGGGAGAAGCCCTGCACGATGTCCTGCCAGGTGTCGGCGATGGCCTGCCAGGTGGTGGCGAAGGTGACCCCCGAGGGGGCGATCCCTACCAGCCGTTGGAAGGCTTCCACCGCCGCAACGGTGGTGGGACCGTAGTAACCGCTGACCTCTACCGACGGTACCTCGGGATAGACCGAAGCGATGACGTTCAGGTATTCTTGGATGAGAAGCACCTCGGGACCCGACGTGCCGGGGCGCAGCGGGATCCCGGGGAAAGGCGGTGCGATGTTCTCGAAAAAGGAGTCGGGCAGCGATGCCAGCAGCCCCACGTAAACGTCGTAGAGCAGTTCCCAAGTGGGCAGATCCACGATCCCCGTCACAGGCAGTCCGTAGGCAGTCTGGAACGCCCGTACCGCCGCCTCGGTGCGCTCGCCGAAAATGCCGTTGATAGGCGGTGAGTCGATCTCCTGCTTGAAATAGCCCACCAGCGCAAGGAAATACTGTACCGTCCGCACGAAGTCGGGCGGAGAGCCGGGGCCGATGTTCTCCCCGAACTGTCGCTCCACCTCCTCGGCGGTCAGCCCCTCGGAGGTCAGCTCGTTGAGCCGCTTGATGCCGTTGTAGAGAAAGAGGATGCGATACCAGGTCGCCCGCCCCACGATGCCGTCCACCGTCAGCCCGAAGACCGATTGGAAGGTGCGCACTGCGTCCTCGGTCTCTCTGCCGAAGATGCCGTCCACGGGATAGATCTTGGGGATGGCGGGATAGTTGGTGGAGATGCGGTTGAGCCGCACCTGCAGATCCCGCACCTCGTTGCCCGATGAGCCCAGCTCCAGCGTGACGGAGGGGAGGGAGAGGTCGATATTCTCCACCGGCACGTTCTGTACGATCTCGATATCGTCTCCGTAAAAGCGGGTGAGGATGTCGTAAGGCACCAGCCCCTCCTCGGCAAGCGGCACGGTTCCCCATTGGGATAGCCCCTCGCAGGTGGAGGTGGTGCCGTTACAGTAGGCGGCAAACAGAGGCTCGATGTTTCCTCTGCGGCGGATGTAGCTGTTGAAGATCTCATCCACGATTTGGGAGATATTATCGAAAATATCTCGCCCTCTGACAAAGGATTGATCGATGGCGGTGGAGCTTGTGATGTCGAAATCATAGCCTTGGGCGGGGTAGAACTCGGTGTAGATGCGGTTGAGAGCGAAAGAGATCTGAGCGTAGATGTTGGCTCTCAGCGCCGCCTCCGGCCAGGTGGGATAGATCTCGCTGGAGGCGACGTTTTTAATGTAGTCGGGAAAGGAGAGCGTGATATTCTCTGCATTCGACTGGGGGGCGCCCAGATGGACGGTGATGGTCTCGGGGATCACGGGAAATGGGATATTGTTCACAGGTCGTAGCCCTCACTTTCGTCGAAGAATTGGGTTGCATCGGCAGTATCACCCGCGAAAAACTCGGGGAGTGGAAGCAGATTCACCGGCTGAACGGTCAGCACGTCGGGAAAAACGGGAGCTTGAATGTACTGTCCACTGTAAAAGCCGTCCTTGTCGACCTCGATGAAGACGGTGGAGTAGGGAAGCCCCACATATCCGGGGGAGAGGGATGCGGATCTCGGCGGCGTGGGGATGTCGACGGTCTCGGTGTTCCCCGACTCGTCGGAGGTAGAAACGCCGACGATCTCTCCGTCCAGCGTGATCGTGATCAGCGCGCCCTCCACGGGAAGCGCACCGTTAGCGGAGCGGACGGTAACGGTCAGATGTCCCGTGCCTGTGTTGGTTTCTGGCATAGATTCACCTCAAAACCGATCCGAGGCAGTCGGATCGGGCGTTAGTACAGTATATGCCGAAGGGCTTGATCGGTTCTCCGTGATTTTTACGCAAATTTGCCGCTTTACTCTTGCAAATTGTCGGAATTTGTGGTAGAATAAAAAATAATCATTCAATCCACTATGGGAGACATCTATGAAACGCACACGTACAATCGCTTTGATCCTCGCCCTTGTGGGGATCGCCCTTCTGCTGGTTGGATTGACCATCCCCCTGCTTCTGCAGGATACTGCTCCCACTCCTTCGGTGGGCATCATCGGTGGAGCAGACACCCCACCTATCTGCTGATCCTGCAATCGGTCGCAGGCGGTCTGTTTTTGTGGATGGCAGCCATCGGCGCAGTGATGATGGTAGCGGCACTCGTTTGGATGGTTGTTGGAAGAAATAAGAAGTCTTAATTTTTTTGCGAATTACGCCGAACATCCCAATCCCCTAGAGTTCTTGAAGTCCAGAAACTTCTTTCAAGAAGTTTCTGGCAGGATGCAAGGACGGAGTCCTTGCTCCTCTTTGTTCCTTCGCCGATGGCGAAGGAACAAAGAAAAAGCCGCCTTGCGGCGGCTTTTTGGAAAACAGATTCCGAATTAGTTCAGCTCTGCGAAGTACTTGATGGTGCGAACCATCTGGCTGGTGTAGGAGTTCTCGTTGTCGTACCAAGAAACAA
>CAZFJJ010000141.1:0-5471 GCA_964519075.1 uncultured Lachnospiraceae bacterium | reverse complement strand
TACGATGGAAGGAATGCCCGCAAGCGTTTCGGTAGTCATACGAACCAGCTTAACCAGCTTGCTTCCTCTTCGCGCGTATTCCGTCATGTAAATTGCTGAAAACACACCGATCGGAACCGCGAACAGCAAAGTAACTGCTACTACCGTCAACGTATTCACGATCGCAGGAAGCATTGATTGGTTATTGCTGGTATACTCCGGAGAAAACATTTCCGGTTTCAAGGCAGGAAGGCCTCTCATCAATACATAAATAAGCAGCGAAAGCAAAACGCCGACTGTCAATACCGTTGCCAAGCATACCAAAAGATATAGCATCAAAGACAGCGGGTGCTTTTTATATTCAAGTAGTTTTGGTATAATGCCGTGGCGATTCACAATGTCTTTGTCGGATATAGATTGCATCATCCATTGCTCCTCTCTGATCTTTTGCGTTTTGCTTCGCTTTTGTTTTTACGGCTTCCCCGCTCCTTCAGCAAACTGAAGCTTATATTAATCAGCAGAATGAACACGAAGAGCGCAACGCCGGTAGCGATCAGCACTTCTCTGTGAAGATCCTGCGCGTACCCCATTTCCAGTACGATGTTGGAGGTCATCGTGCGGATACCGTCAAAAATACTGCCTGCATATGTGGTTTTGTTTCCTGCGACCATTACAACCGCCATCGTTTCGCCGATCGCTCTGCCGATACCGAGTACGATCCCCGTAAGAATACCGGATTTTGCTGCCGGCATAATCGTTTTGAACACCGCTCGTTCGCGCGTTGCGCCCAAGGCCAGTGCGCCCTCGTAATTGGAGGAAGGAACTGCACGCATAGCAGATTCGGTGGTGCTGATTATCGTCGGTAATATCATAATTCCTAACAATATTGATGCGGTCAATATACTTTTCCCGCTTCCGCCGAACAGACTTCTTATCATCGGAACGATCACCGTTACGCCGAAGAAACCGTATACTATGGACGGAATCCCTGCGAGCAGGTTAATTACCGGCTTCAGAAGTTTATAAAGCCATCCCGGACAAAAGTACGCTAAAAATGCTGCACACAAAATTCCGATGGGAACGCCAAACAGAATTGCGCCCGCAGTTACGTAAACGCTGCCCAAAATCATTGGGAATATTCCAAACTCATCGTTCAGGGGATGCCACTCGCCGCTGAACAGAAAATTTTTGAATATTCCTGCTTTGAACATTGCAGGCACTCCGTTGCTGAACAGAAAAATGCAGATCATCGCTACAGCAATGATAGATACACAGGCCGCAATCAAAAATACGCCGTGCATGATCTTTTCTTTAACCTTATTTTTCATGTGTACCTTTCTTGAAAAGCGAGCATGGGACGACCGTATGCTCACCGATAGCCCCGCGATCCGATATACGAATCCGGGGCCTTGAGTGTAGTTAGTTTAGCTCGGACCAGGAGGAGATATCGCCGACGTAGATCTTTTTGATCTGCTCGGAGGTCAGACCGTTCACAGAATTGTCCTTGCTGACGATGACCGCAACGCCGTCAGTGCAGATCACGGTGGGGGTCAGACCCTTTTCCAGTTCGGAATCCTTCAGGTCGCGGGATGCCATTCCGATGTCAGACTTGCCTTCGGCGACATCCTTGATGCCGGTAGAAGAATCGGACTGCTGGAGTTGGATGTCAGCGCCGGTGTTGACCTTCTTGTAAGCCTCGACCAGTTTTTCCATCAGAGGAGAGATGGAGGAGGAGCCGGAGATCTTCAGCGTGCCTGCGGGCTTGGTGCCTGCGTATGCACCGGTGTTGCCGTTGCTGATATAGCCGTTGTCCTCGATGACTGCCTGACCTTCCGCGCTCATGATATAGGCAATGAAATCCTGCGCCAGCTCGGAAGCGTCTGCCTTGGTGGCAATGTTGAAGGGACGGGTGATCTTGTAGGTGCCGTTCTTGACGTTCTCAATGGTAGCGGCTACACCGTCGATCTCCAGTGCCTTTACCGTATCCTTCAGAGAGCCGAGGGAAACGTAGCCGATAGCGTTTTTGTCGCTTGCAACCGAGGAAAGTACGACGGAAGTGGAGTTGTAGAATTCAGCGTCTTCGCGGGTCTTGTCAACCTTGTTGCCGTCTGCATCCTTTTCCTCGATGCCAAACAGTTCAACAAATGCGCCTCTGGTGCCCGAGCCTTCCTCGCGGGAGATGACGGTAATGGTGTCGCTGTCTCCTCCGCAAGAGGTGAGCATTCCGGCAGAAAGGATTGCCGCAGTAGCGAGTGTGAGCAGTTTCGTAAATTTGTTCATTTTATTTTTCTCCTGTTTTGATATGTTACCTGTTCGGTACGGTTATATAATATTCCGCAAACGTAAAAAGCAAAAGCGGATTATCGTTAAATGTCGGTTAATCTTTTCAGCTCACCAAAGAAGTAGCGCGAGTGCGACGTCGCTGTTGGATACGGATGCCTGTTCGGGTGCGCGTTGCACTGTATTCGTCTGTTTTTGCGTGGATTTCTTCCATTTTTTGAGAATCGCAGCAAAAATGGGATGTCTGGAAAACTGATACATTCTATCATCCTTTCTAATCTAAAAATTGCTTATGACGGAAGAGGTTTTCTTCGGTACATCCCAATCATATATCTTCAAAGTCAATTCTGTCACCGCAATCAGGTGAAATTTTTGTAAAATCGAATCGTTTGGTGATAGCAAGTTATTTCGGCTTACTTCTGGAAATCAGCGCGGCGCCTACCGCCACCGTCAGCGACGTGGTGATGCCTGCCGAGGTTGCGGTCAGACCGCCGGTGATGGCACCGATCAGTCCGCGGTCGGTGACCGCTTTTTCAACGCCTTTGGCCAGCGAATAGCCGAATCCGGTCAGCGGAACGGTGGCGCCTGCGCCTGCAAGCTTGACCAGCGGCTCGTACAATCCCAGCGCGGTCAGGATCACGCCCGAGACAACGTATGCCACCAATATGCGAGCGGGAGTGAGCTTGGTTTTGTCCACCAAAATCTGTGCGACGGTACAGAGCGCGCCGCCGATTAGAAATGCGTATAGAAGATCTTTCATATCAGTTCCCTTTCGTCAGATGGATCAGATGTCCGATGCCCGAGATCGCCAGCCCCTGCTGAACGCTGGAGGGACTCATCAGCGCGCCGGTTCCCATGAACAGTACGTTTTGCAGCTTCCCTGCCGCAACTTGCGGGAGAATAAGCGTTGAGAGCACCATAGCGGAACACCCACAGCCCGAGCCGCCGGCGTGCATATCCTGCTTCTTGCGATCGTAGATCAGCAGACCGCAATCGGTGTAGCCGTCCCCCATATCGTAGCCCAGCTCGCGCATCAGATCGCAGACGATGCGGTGTCCCTCGTAGCCAAGGTCGCCTGTGAAGATGCCGTCGTAGTCGGCGGGCTTGGTCTTGGTGCTGCTGAAGAAGCGGTGGAGCGTATCGACCGCTGCCGGTGCCATCGCCGCGCCCATGTTGTTGGCGTCGGTTACACCGCCGTCTGATATGCGCCCGATGCAGACCCTCTCCACGCGGGCGATTCCCTCTCCCCGATGCACGAAGAATGCGCCCGACGCGGTTGCTGTATGCTGTGCCGTGGGCGGCTTCTGACAGCCGTATTCCAGCGGATAGCGGAACTGCCGCTCCGCCGAGCAGAAGTGGGAGGAGGTAACCAGCCCCGCACGGTCAACGCTGCCGTCGCAGAGGAGCGATCCAATCATGATTCCCTCTGCGCAGGTGGAGCAGGCACCGTAGAGGCCCAGAAAGGGCTTCTCAAAGCCGCCGAGACCGTAGCTGGAGGAAGTGCATTGGTTCATCAGATCGCCCGCCAGAAGCAGCTGTGGCTCCTCCTCGCCCGCCTTTGCCATTGCCAGATTGCAGGCGATGCGCTGCATCTCGGATTCGGCCTTCTCCCAACTGTCCTGGGAAAAACGGTCATTGTTGTCGTGGTAATCCAGAGATTTGCCCAGTGGTCCTTCGTATTCTGCTTTTCCGCCGACAGCTGCGTGGGCGTAGATGGATATATTTTGTTTCAGTTGGATAACCATTTCAAACGCTCCTTATAATAACCCCATTACCCAATACACCACCCCATAGATCACGCTTGCCAGCGTGCCGTAGAGGATGACGGGTCCTGCGATAATGAAGATCTTGGCGCCTAGTCCCAGCACCCAACCTTCGGCCTTATTATCGATGGCGGGTGCTACGACGGCGTTGGCAAAGCCTGAGATCGGTACCAGCGTTCCCGCACCGCCGAACTTTGCCAGCTGGTCGAACAGACCGATGGCGGTCAGGATCGCGGTCACCAGGACGATCGACGAGGGGACGAGTGCTTTCACGGTTTCCTCCCCAAGTCCGATATTCGTATATAGATTTTTCAAAACCTGTCCGATCGTGCAGATGCTCCCGCCGACGATGAACGCTTTCGTGCAGTCGAGGACGAGCGGTGATTTCTTCGCGCTTTTCTCCACGTATTTGAGATACGCGGCTTTTTGTACGCTCATATAGACACATCCTTTGCTTTTTGGATAGTATTTGAAGAATCTGCGTTCATATTCCATCTGATCGGTAGCAGATATTGGTGATATGGGAAGCAATGTACAAAAAATGAGCCCGTCGTTTGACGAGCTCATTTTTGATTGAAATTGTATGGGGATTATTTGCGATTTCTCAGATGACCGATCAGCTTGCTGAGCTCCATCACAACAAGGGGAACGAAGATCAGACCCAGACCGATCAGATAGAACTTCCAGTTCAGCATCACCAGACCAAAGGCAGTGCCTACGGGAGTGAACAGAACCAGCGCCACCAACAGCGTTGATGCAAGTGCTGCAAGATTCAGCGTGCGGTTGGTGAAAGGACCGATTTTGAACAGCGAATGCTCGGAGCGCATATTGAATGCCTGCACGATCTGAGAAAGTGCCAGAATCATGAACGCCATAGTCTGACCTGCCTCCAGTGAGCCGCCGAATTCTTCGCCGATGCGGAAGCCGATAAGGGTCAGTGCCGCGAACATCATACCCTGCAGGACTACGCGGATGCCGAGACCGCCTGCGAAGATGCCCTCATTCTTGGGCTTGGGCTTGCGATCCATAACGTCCTTTTCCACTGCTTCCATGCCGAGGGCGATGGCGGGCAGCGAGTCGGTGACCAGGTTGATCCAAAGCAGCTGCATGGACAGAAGAGGCGTCTTGTGCCACAGAAGCATTGCCAGGAATACGGTGATGACCTCACCGATGTTGGTACCCAGCAGGAAGCCGACCACCTTCTTGATGTTGGCGTAGATGCCGCGTCCTTCCTTAACTGCGTCTACGATAGTAGCGAAGTTGTCGTCGGTCAGGGTCATATCTGCGGCTCCCTTAGCAACGTCGGTGCCGGTGATACCCATAGCACAACCGATGTCGGCTGCCTTCAGGGCAGGGGCGTCGTTGACGCCGTCGCCGGTCATGGAAAAGACATGCACATTTCTCTGCCAAGCATTGACGATGCGGATTTTATTCTAGGGAGAAACGAGG
>CAZFJJ010000140.1:0-5482 GCA_964519075.1 uncultured Lachnospiraceae bacterium | reverse complement strand
TATGTCCGTGCCGGTAACCGGCGTAAGCGGATGCTACTGCAAGGCAGTGTTCACCGCGACCGTGACCAAGGGCGGAACCGATGAGACCATTACCTTCACCGACTACGCAACCTGTCCCAGCAACTAAACTCAACACCCCCAAAAAAGAACACCCTGCGAAAGCAGAGTGTTCTTTTTGGTAAGTCGAGATCAAAGAGCGTAGTCTACTAAGAAATCCTCGATCACGTCTTCCACGTGAACGGGATCCAAATCCAGCTCATTCATTCGCTCCACCAGCCGCCGCACCAGGTCACCATCGACCGATACGTCCGGGTAATGTAACGGAGTGCCGTCCCGCCCGGACTGCACCAGGATGCCGTAGGTCCATACGATCCCCAGCTCCTCGTGGGTGATCTGCTCCCGTGTGCAAACGTATACGGGTGCGGCTCGGTTGCAGGTCTCTCCCTGCTCGGTAGTGTTTTTGGCAGTCATGCAAGCTTCAGTGTTCATATTCCACCTTCCAAAATTAGATTTGCGTATCACGCTTTATATATAACAAATCGGGAAGGCAAAACATTACAACTTTTTTGAAAGTTTTCCCAACACAAAAATTTTCTTTCTTAAAAAGATATATTAGCGTTCAAAACGCCATATATAACAAATCAAAGGGGCAAAACGTTACAACTTTTATCAAAAATCGCAGCGTACCGTGCAATTTACGAAAAACTGTTATACGGCTCCGTCGCAACCCGTGGACGTAGGCGCAGCCGATGATCCCGTAGGGCATCGAGCCTGCACGAGGCGTCGTGGAGCGAATATCTTGGGAGCAGAATGCGGCGCCCTCGTTGGCGTATCAGAAGACGTTGCTCAGTTTTTCCAGGATCTCCTGATCCAGCACGTAGTCGGACATATCCAAAATCTCCTTCAGATGGTCGATACGGGAGGAGGAGAAGAGCGGGATGACGGTGGGACGGTTCGGCAGGCGATCCTGCGCCAACAGCCACGCGATCACCAGCTTGGAGGGAGTCAGCCCCAGCTCCTTGGCGCACTCCCGGAGAGCGTCCATCCGCGCGCCGGGCTCGTAGAAGTCGGGCAGGCGGGAGGGATCGTCGTAGCCGCCCTTGGCAAGGCAGGAGTAGGCTACCAGCGGAACGTCGTTGGCCGCCAGATAGCGGAGCCGCTCCTCGGTGGCGTTGATATTGAACTCGTAGTCCAGCTTGTAGCCGCCCTTAGTAAACAGATAGGTATAGCAGGGCTGGTTGACCGTGTAATCGGCAAACCCATTCCGTTGCGCGATATTTTTAGCCTCGCACATCCGCCAGGTGTAGAAATTGCTGGCACCGATGGCCTTCACTTTCCCCTTCTTCACCAGTCGGTCGAACGCCTCCATGGTCTCCTCCAGAGGCGTGTGTTTGTCGTCGGTGTGGGCGTAGTACAGGTCGATGTAGTCGGTGCCCAGCTTGCGCAGACTTTCGTCGCACCAATATTCGATCTGCCGAGCACTAAGTCCCGCGCCCTCGCCGTGGCGGTCAAAGCCCACCTTGGTGGCGATGACCAGCTCATCGCGGCAGCCGCGGTCTGCCAGCCATTTGCCCAGCAGGGTCTCGCTCTCGTCGCCCGACGCACCCGGCCACCAATGGGCGTAATTGTTGGAGGTGTCCAGAAAATTGCCTCCCATCTCCCGATAGAGATCCAGCTGTGCGAACGCATCCTTCTCGGACACCTGCGTGCCGTACATCATCGTACCTAGGCAGATATTGCTGACCGTCAGCCCTGCCCGCTTCAGTTCTACTTTTTTCATCAAAATATACCTTCTTTCTTTGATCCAAACGCTTTCTTGGATCAAAACGTATTTTCCGCAATCGGATCGTCCTGTGCACGGCGCCGATCCGAATCTGCAAATTACCGATTTTTGATTAGATTGCCGTCCCTCCTAAACGAAAGCATTCTTCGGTCGGGGACTTGCACGGATCGTGCCGCTTTCATTATAGCAGAAACTGTTAAAAAGTCAAGAGACCTTCCCAACATACTCACATAATACCCAAAAAATCGGCGCACCCACGGGTGTGCCGATTTTATTTGGATTTCTTTCCGAAAAGCCGCGCCGCTCTGCGCCAAAGTCCGCGAAGGATGCGCCGAAGCAGTCGGGTGTGATGCCAGAAGCGGCAATAGAGGCGATAACCGAGCTCGTCCACCGAGTGCTCCCGCTTGCCCCGCGTAAAAGCGGTGACCACGGCGATCATCTGCTCGTGGCGCAGACCGCGCTCCGGTTCCACCTGGTTGTCGCCCGCGCAGGTGTAGGTGTCACCTACCTCCACGATCCGATGCAGCACGTATTTGCCGTTTTCCCGCTGATAGAGGGGCAGATCGTATTTTTTCAGCCGTCCCGTGATGGGCGAGAGCGTCACCGTGTCGATTCCCTGCCGCAGCATAGGCAGCATACTCACCCCTTTGGGGGAAAAGCAGACCGATTGCCCTGCCGCCAGCCGCTCGCGGATCAGCGGCATCAGATCGTCCATGTGGGCGGTATAGATCTCTTTTTTCATCCGTACACCCCGTCTATAATGTCGCCGATGTCAATAGAGCCGTCGCCCTCGATGACGATATCGCCCTTGTTCGCCTCATACTCCGCCTTAGCGCGGTCGAACCACACCATGTATTCCATCGGAGAGGCAAAGCTCATAAAATGGGCTTGCTGCTCTGCCGGAGTCATGGCGAGATATTCCTCGTAGGTGAGCGAAGCGGGATCGTCTGCATCGGGAGCATTCGTCTCGGGTGCGCTCGTCTCGGGTGCAGGCGTTATCGTCGTGCCCTCGGGGGTTGTCGTCGTCGTCGCCGCTTTGGTCGTCGTCGTGGACATCACAGCGGTCGTAGCTTTGGCTGTGGTCGTCTGAACGGTGGTAGCGGCAGTTTCTGCGGCACCGTCCGTGGTGAGCGCTCCCTCCGCACCGCCGTCCTGCAGGGGCGCAGACGAATGAGCGGGCTCCGTCTCGGTTTTGGGCGAGACGGCGGTTTCCTCTCCCGCGGGAGTACCGGGCGCTGTGCTCACGCCCGCGGTGAGCGAGCCGTTCGCCGTCTCGGCAGGCGGAACGGTGGTCGCACCGGTGAAATCGGCAACGGCCTCGTCGTCCTGCATTCCCATGGCGAACAGCGCGGTCAGCACCAGCACGGCCGCGACGACTAAAATCACTTTTATATTCATAAACAGGATCAAACCTTTCCTGACGTATGCATAATTCAGAGTGTCACAAATCAAAAGACCGGAGAGAGCCCGGTCTTTTGGTTGGGTGACGTTGATTACAGCTCAATGCAACCGGCACGGCTGAGCTTATTCAAAAATTCGTCCACGTCGGCGAGGGCTTCCTCGAAAGAAACGTCGTAAACGGTGGTCAGCATATCGGCGAGCGCCTCGCGATCCTTGCCCTGCTCCAGAAGTCTCCAAAGCAGTACGCCCGATTCGTTGAGCTTGATCATTCCGTTGAAGTTGACGGTAGCGTCGCTGAGGGGTAACACCACCCAGTTGCCTGCAACCTGTCGCAGTACGAATTTGTTGCTGAGTTTCATAATCCTGCCTCCTCTGCGCCTTGGCGCATGGTTTCATAGCTAAGCCTTGCCGCATCCGGCTCGGGCTTGTTGTAGAGTTCGTAAACAGGAATTTCCTTCACCAGCTTGTCCACGTGGGACAGGAGCAGATCGAGCCGCTCCACGTCTCTGAAGCGTCGCATGGTTTGGGAAAGGATCCGTGCCGTAGCTTCCATCTCGTCCAGGCGGCGAATGGTATTCTCCTGCCCGCGACGGAGGAAGCAGATCCCCGCAAGGGGGACTTTTTTATTTTGATTGATGCCGTCCTTGCCGCACCATGGCGTACCGTAGGCGAACCAACGGCCGTCCAGACGGCGCAGAGCGGGTTTATCGTCGTTAAATACCTGTGCGGCGTCACCGTGAAGCGACTGCCACAGGCGGGTGTGGGTGGACTTGCCCATCCCACTGGGACCTGAGAAGAGGTAGGCTTTGCCGTCCAGCTCCACAGCGGAGGAATGGAGGTAGAGCCCGTCAAAATGGATCAGCTGACGGCAGAATTGGATACAGGATTCCATATAGGCAACCATATTTTCCCCTGCCGTGCCGTATTTCTCGGATTTGTAAAGGTCAGCGCGGATAGTAATATCCGCGCCGCCTTGTTCATTGGTTAGATAGTCCCTACAACGGGGGGCCATGCCCCCCGCTTCGGGAACTTCGATCAGAAGATCAGCGATTTTGCAGAGCATCTGAGATCAGATACCCTCTTCTTCATCTTCGCCGACCCCAAAACTACCATCAATAATATCCATGATAGGCTCATCGATTTCGAAATCAATTATTTCTGCATCGGGCTTCAAATATTCCTTCTTCATTTCATTCACCTCAAATCATGGTAATTATTCTGCGTCGGTAACAGGAGCAGTATAAGTGTAAGAAGTATAGCCGTCAACCTTATCGGTTCTTTCTGCAACCACACCGGTAGCCGTAGAAGTAAAGGTAGGAGTAGCTGTGATTACAGAACCGGATTCCAGAACATCCAGACCGGACAGAGTAAACTCAATAGTCTTGGTCATCGTCATAGCAGTCTTGTTACCACTCATTACCTGTTCGTATGCGCCTTCAGCGTATTCACGCAGGAATTCGTCGGTTACAACGTACTTCACATTATTGACGTTTTCATTCATACCGGTCCAAGAAACATTCACTGCGAACTCAACGCCGGAGTTAGCGGCGTCTGCAAGCAGACGGTATGCTTCTGCGCTGGAGAGTCTCAGTCTGAAGCGGAAGGTAACCGCATTGCTCAGAGGAGTCTTCAGGGTCAGCAAGCTAAGGGTGTAAGCGTAGAATCTGTAGCAACCGTTTTCTGCATCATACAGAGGCAGATAAGTGTTGTTCTGCTGCAGCTGAACGAATGCCTTGGTTCTGTCGTTGCTGATCGTGATGCCGCCCAGACCGTCGGTGGTGCCATCGTTGTCGATGACGTTACCGAAGGAGAAGACGTTGCCCGCGGTGATGGTGTAACCATTCAGGTTGAAGGTTACGCCTGCGGGAACCATCAGCATTGCCTCGGTCTGTCCGTCAACCAGCAGGATTACGGTCTGCTTCTCGCCAGTGGTGGAAGCAACAGAACCAGCAGCATTCAGAGCATCGGAAACATCGTCGTAGTAAACGCCGGTGGTGATGTTCTGAGCAACAGCGTTCAGCATGGGAATCTCAACGGGAGCTACCAGGATCTCGCCACAGTCAGAGCACTTCAAGCCTTCAGTCCAACCAACGGTATCGAAGGTAGGAGCGATTGCGGGAATGATTTCCTCAACGTGAGCCTTGACAGTCCAAGTACCGTCGTTATTGTCCTTGATGCAGTAGCCGTCAACCAGCTTAGCCTCGCAATCCTTCTGCGTACCGTAGTTCAAGTAAGGATTCTGATTGTAGGTACCGCCGCTGATATAAACGAAGGTAGCGTTCTTGTACTCGGTATTGA
>CAZFJJ010000139.1:0-5502 GCA_964519075.1 uncultured Lachnospiraceae bacterium | reverse complement strand
GACCTGCTCGTCTTTGGTGAGGGTCTGTGGAAACGGTGTCATATCGTATCTTCCTTTGTTAATTGAATATATTCGCGGAGCAGACGGCTGTAGCCCTCTCCGTTTTGCAGGGCGCGGGATACGCGGCTGAGAGTTACCGTAGAAATGCCGGTCTCGTCGCATACCTGCGTGTAGGTCTTCCCTTCCATCAAAAGAACCGCGCTGCGGATGCGCTGATCCATCTGTTCAATCTCTTTGACGGTGCAGAGATCATCCAACAAAATAGCAATCTCTTCGGGCTTATGAAGACTTGCCAGCATATTGCACAGCAGCTCACGTTTTTGGTGCAGATCGTGTGAAGTCACAGACTTCGCCTCCCATTTTTTGATGTTATTATTATACACTATCACTTTAGTTTTGTAAAGTGATTTCTTGAATTTATTTACCAACAATATTCCAAAAAATTCATTGGCAAATTTGTGCATATTGCTACAAATCTCCAAACGACAACGATGTGTGCGTTTGGAGATTCAGGTTCAATTCATTTCTTCGTTCATCGTTTTGATCAACGTGTGCAAACAGATCGATATGGCACGCGCAATATCGTCGGTTTCCATCGCAAACATTTTCAGACACTTATTCTTCACCTGCTCGACTGAATACGGCACGTGTATAAATCCGCCTTTGATCTGCGGATAGCTGGTATTGATCATGTGCAACAAATGATAGGACAAGCAATTACACACGAACGTCCCTGCGCTGTACGACACAAATCCGGGAAGACCAGCCTCCTGGAGAGCGTCAACCATTTGACGAACCGGCAAATGGGTAAAGTAGGCTGCGGGACCGTCTGCAATTACCGGCTGGTCTAAATAGCGCACCCCCGAATTATCAGGGATCTGACTGTGCATCAGGTTGATCGCCACGTACTCGGGCGTGATAGCGGTACGCCCACTGCCCTGTCCGATGCAAATGACCGCGTCGGGACGATAGTGGACGATCATCCATTCCAAAAGTGATGGACAAACGTCGTAACTGACCGGCATTTCCAGCTTGATCAGCTGATGCCCCTCAAACGTGTCGGGGAGCATTTTAATTGCCTCGTACGAGGGATTAATCAACTCTCCACCGAAGGGAACAAATCCGGTAAGAATGATCTTCATATGTACCTCCTGAAGAGCACGAACGTACTCCGTTTTGCTGATAGATCACTCCATGTGAACGGAATAACGAAAGTAGAATGTGGATCGATCGATACTCATTCATTATATCACATCTTTTTCAAAATTGCAACCGTCCCGAGTCTAATTTTGATCCATATTTTTACGCAATTTATCCGTAGGTATTGTAATCGTTCAAACGGTCTGCTATAATGTAAGTAACATCCTATCGGAGGTCATAACCTTATATGAAATACAAAAGAGTAATCGCCGTCTTGCTATCCGGTCTGCTGCTGTTCTCCTGTACCAATCCCAAAAGTGCCGAAACGGTTGCCACTACCGTTACCGATGCCGATTCCGTGACGACGGATCAACCGGGGGCTTCCGAAGAAAACGAGCCCTCCACTACGCCTACCGTGCAGGAAATCGATCCCATCGCCGCTCTGTTGGGAACGATCAACGACGGTAACGGGCTACTTTGGTACGAATTTGAAGAAAAAGCAGGAGCCTCCAAATTATTCTCCTCCCTCTCTCAGGCACGGGACAGTATCGAGGTGAAGGCAACCCTTCTCCCAGGCGAAGGTGTTGAAGGCGGCGCAATCGGCTTCGACGGGAAGGACGACCGTGTAAAGCTGAACAACGACTTTTCGAACGTTAGCCAGATCACCTCCGGCACCTTCCTGCATCCGTCCTTCACTACGCTTTCGGTAGCCTTCTACTTTATGCCCGAAGCGTTAGACGGCGAACGGCTCCTGTACGAACAGGGCGACGAAAACGCAGGTCTTGCCATCGGTATCGTAGACGGCAAGCTGACCGCCGCGATCGGCGCCGGCAGATCGGCCACCGCCACAGGTAAGGCCAAGACCGTGGGTGAGTTCTCCCTGACCGAAGCTGATCTGAATACGTGGATCCACGTTGCGGTAACCTACGACGGTAGCGAAAACGGCGGCACGGCGCGACTTTTCGTGAACGGGGAGACGGTCGCCCAGCGAAGCTCCTTGGGTGCAGTTATTCCCCAAACCCTTGACGCGGCCGGTCTGGGCGCAGCCTACTACGGCACGAATGCGCTGGGACTTTCGGGGGCTTATTTTGCCGGTAAGATGGACGACCTTCGGATCTACTCCACCGCCATTCAGCCTATGGGCGAGTTAGAGGATAACGTGGTCTATCTCCAATCCGCCGCCGCCAAGAACGCCTATCTGAAAGGCTCCTTCGCCTCTCTGACCTGCGATTACAGCGTCGAGCCCGCTCTGCGCGGCTGGATCATCACCGACGGGCTGTCCGGATCGGGCGTTTCCCTGCGGCTGACCGGCACGAACAAATATATCGTTGCGGAAAACGGAACGCTGTCGGTTCGCAATATCTCCACCGATGCAGACAAAACTGCCGCCACCTTTACTACTGAAGAGCCGCTGGCGGTTCCCTCCTGGGGCGCGTCCACACGCTCGGACTTCGTCTCCTTCAAGTCAGCGGAAGGCACTTATATCGCCGCCGTAGACGGAAAGGTGTCGCTGATGTCCGCAGACTCGTCCCCTCTGTCCGCTACGTTCAAGAAAACCGGCGATCAGACGAGCGTCATCGAGGGACTGAAGGGCGCGGTCTACTATCCTTCTTACGCGCTGAACGCTCCGCAGTTCTGGAAATGGTACGATCACCAGCTGATCGATATGGAAATGGGCTACGCAGAAAAGCTTGGCGTCAACGCCTTCCGCATCTGGGTCAGCTACGAGTATTGGCTGGAGGATCCCGATCACTTTGAAGCAGCCTTTGCGGATTTCCTGGAGCTTGCCGACACCCACGGAATCAAGATCATGGTTTCTCTGTTCGAGGGATGCGGCGACTCCTACGACTACGACAGCGTACACACATGGAGCCGCGTTTATACCGGAGACTCCTGCGGCTGGGCGATCACCTCTCCCTCTGCCGCGATCTATAACAATAAATCCCGCTGGGATGAGCCGAAAGAGTTCGTGACCCGGTTTATAGGTTTGTTCGGCAATGACGATCGTTTGATGTCCATTGAGCTGTATAACGAGCCTTGGGGCACTAACCGTGCGGCACTGGCAAAATATCTGTGTGAGTACGCCGTCTCGATCCAGGGTAGCGTACCGCTGATCGCGGGAACCGCACCGGCGGACGCCTTCAACATCAAGGATACCGTGAAGCTGGGCATGGATCAGCTCCAGTATCACGACAACTTTCCCGGAAGCACCGCCGCGTTCAAGAGCAACGCAAACGGCAAGATCGAGCAGGCACGGCTTGCCAATCTTCCCGTCTACTGCACCGAGGTGCAATGGGTAGGCGGTCCTTCGGGCATCAACTATCCCGTTTACTCCAATCTGGCACCTACCTGCAACGAGCTGATGGAGTCAGGCAAATGGGCACCCTTCTACTGGACGCTGATGGTTCATCCCTGCTATCTTAACTCCTACCGCAACAACTACAAGATGTACAACGGACTGATCAACGAGGATGGAACGGTCAACTCCCTTGCTAACGCGAAGGCTTGGGCGAACGGAACGGTGGATTTTGCCGAAAGCACGGTCTCCCCCTACGTTAAGGGGCACTACACCTATACCGTGGGCTTCTCCGACTCCTTTATGAGCGGAAGGCTCTACAAATGGAGCGCGCTCTCGGGCAGTTGGTCTGCCGACGGTGAGGCGCTGGCGGGTAACGGTGTGATCCTTGCCAATGACACCCAGTTTGCAGAGTTCACCGCCACCTTTGGGATCTCGCTGAGCGACAGCGTGGGAGGTCTGGTGATCGGATACAGCGACGGCGCCTACATCTTAGCGCGCCTGTCCGACAGCGACGACAGAATCGAGCTCGTCTCGGTGGTCGGCGGCGCTGAAACGGTGCTTGCCGGTGCTCCTGCCGTCATCGACGCGGGCGGCCTGCTGAGCGTGACCGTTACTGCCGAAAACGGAAAGGTAACGCTGGCCTGCAACTGCACTGAGGTCAGCGCGAAGGTCACTCTGACGGCAGGTCAGATCGGATTTGCGGCTGAGGGTGATGTGAAGTTTGATAATCTGAGCGTAACGGCGAAATAACGAAATGACTCCCATGGACTTGTGTGTCTATGGGAGTTATTGTTAGTTGTATCACAGCAAAATATACGCAAATTCGATTGCCGAAAGTGTTGACATGTTACCGTTTATGTTGTATAATGATGGTGTCGAATTCGATCTTATATTTACTCTAATGGGAGGTATGGTTATGTTCATTGAAGAACGCCATCAAGAAATTGCTGATACAATTAAAACCAATGGAAAGATCACCGTTGC
Organism: uncultured Lachnospiraceae bacterium; assembly: GCA_964519075.1. GTDB lineage: Bacteria > Bacillota > Clostridia > Oscillospirales > CAG-272 > CAKSQF01. The sequence goes on along the minus strand of CAZFJJ010000139.1, from coordinate 1,079 downwards.
GGAAATCACGTGCAAATACGGTATATCCGATGAATCCGCACGCAGAGATCTTCGATTACTGGAACAAAAAGGCATCTGTAAGAGAACCCACGGCGGTGCTATTGCAATCGGACAAGTCAGCGTAAGACCACCGGTTAACAGAGACTTTAACAATATGACTATCTTTGATAATTATAGAGAGATCTCACGAGTTGCTGCGAAAAAAATCCGCGAAAATGATATTGTATATCTTACCGGCGGATCCTTTGGTCATATTATGATTTCTTTTTTACCAAGGGACACTCACTTTACAGTCGTCGTAAACTCGGTTGATATCGGCAAAGAACTAAAAAGCTTTGATAATATCGACGTATATATAACCGGTGGTAAAATGCGTCAAAGTGGATCTTTGGTCGATAGTCTTGCCAATGAATTTGTCAGTAGACTGCATTTTGATCTATGCTTCATTACCGGAGCCGGACTGACAGCAGAGTTCGGCTTATCAAACGGTACGGATGAAACGGCAACCTTGCAGCGAACTGTTATTAAAAACAGTCGTAAGAGATGTCTTTTGTTACCGAGTACAAAGATCGGTGTCGATTCGTTCATCAAGGTTTGTGACGTGGATGTCTTCGATTCTATCATCACGGACTGGGATTGTGCAGAGGATCAAATTTCTGCGATTGAAGAGAAAGGTGTAGAGATAACAGTTGTTGAGGAGCCTAAATGAACCGGGAGCAGAAAATACGGAATTTAATCCTCGATCAATATTCAAGCCTTCGTCAGTTTGCGTTGGAATCAGATATACCGTACAGCACATTGATGACTCTGCTATCACGCGATATCGGAGGAGCTTCATTTGATGTTGTAATTAAGATATGTAAAAAGCTCCAAATCGATCCGTTGGATCTCTATTCGTCAAATGACGATCTATCAAATTGACACGATCCTGCCCCGCCTCGGCGGGGCTTTCCTTTTCGCAACAACCTTCTAATTTTTCCGCAAATGTCTTGCAATCTGCTCGAAAATATGATAAAATAATTATAATCGCAAATTGCAATAGCAAGTTGCAATAGTTTTCAAAATAGTAACAACTCCGG
>CAZFJJ010000138.1:0-5549 GCA_964519075.1 uncultured Lachnospiraceae bacterium | reverse complement strand
CCTACGTCTGCTGGACGCCCGCAGGCGGCAGTCAAGGAACGATTCTTGTAACGGCTAATCATACTGCAGGGAAAACGGACGAAGAATCGGCTATTTTGTTGGCCAGCTTCGATTACGGCGACAGCTGGACGGTGGTGGAAAATCCGCTGTCCTTCCAAACCAACGTTGAGGATCGGTATTCGTACAGCCCCGGCTTCTTCGTATCCGAGCTGACGGGCGACGTCTTTTTCGTGAATACCGTAGCCTCCGAAACCGTTTCGGGAAAGCGGAATATGGATCTGGCGATCCTTGAGATCTCTGCATATGGAGGAATAGAATGAAAAGCAATTGGATCAGAATTACTGCTCTATTGGTGTTGATCGCTTTCCTGCTCCCTTTGGGAGACGGGATAGGAAGTGCGTTTGAAGCGGTGGCAAGTAATACCTCCGAAACGTCCTCGGGGAAGGAAGGCCTTCCGCGGGTGAATCTGTATACCGATAGCAAAAAGGCCGTTACAACGAAAGAATACGAGGGCGCGACGATGTCGATCGAGCTGACCGATCGTTACGCAGATTATACCAATCTCTATACAACCGAGGAGGGCGGCGACATAGAGATCCGGTGTCGCGGCAATTCTACCTATGAAACTACGTCCAACCGTTTAGGCGATTCCGGGAAGTATTCCTATAAGATCAAGCTGGATACCAAGGTCAATATGTTGGGTATGGGCAAAAGTAAGCACTGGGTGTTGATTGCCAATTATTATGACGTGACCAATATGCGAAATAAGTTGGTTTACGATCTGTCTGGTGCTATGGGGTTGACCTATACTCAATCGCGTTGGGTAGTAGTGTATTTGAACGGCGAATATCAGGGGTTGTATACGCTATGTGAGAGCATCCGCATCGAGGGCGACCGCGTAGACATCACCGATTGGGAAGACCGTGCAGAGACGGTGGCGGAAACCATCGCGCTCAAAGAAGGCTTTACCAAGGATCAGACGAAGGAATTAAAGAACGCTATGGAAAGCGATCTTTCGTGGATCACCACGGGAACCTTCCGACAGTATAAGATCTCGGATTACATTGATCTGTCAGACGTAGACATCACCTCGGGGTATCTGTTGGAGTATGATATGCGTCAGGACGGCGATACATCCAAATTTACCACGGGAAAGGGTGTCAAGATCCAGTTGGATTCGCCCACGGCACTGGATACCAACCCGGAGATGTTCAATTACGTTAAGGGCATCATCGACGATATGGAAGAAGCGTTCTACTCCGAAACCTTCTGTACCAACGAGGGCGTGCACTACAGCGAATTCGTGGATATGCAGTCGCTCATCGACTATTTCATGATCTTCCATCTGTTCAAGAATATTGAATTCGGCTGGCTGAGTATCTTCCTCTATATCGAGGACGGCACCATCTATTTCGGTCCCTGCTGGGATTTTGACGGCAGCTCCGGCAACCAGGTTACCCTGTACGAGGACTGGATGAACCCTGAGCGTTGGTTCTACATGGACGGCAGAGCTGAGTGGTGGAAGGAGCTGTGCGGCGATCCTTACTTCGTTGCGCTGGTGGAAGAGCGCTGGCAGGAGATCCGGCCGCTGCTGGATCTATATATGGAATCGCTCCCGCAATGGAACAATTACATCGCTGCCGAAGCAAAAGCCAATTTCAACCATTTCGGCGCGCCGAAGAACTGGTATATCGGCGGTGCCTGCAAGAGCTTTGCATCGGAATATTCGACTTTGGTTACCTGGCTGAACAAGCGGATCGCATGGCTGGATACCCAGTGGTCGATGCGCGATCCCAATATAGAAGGTCGGGGATTGCAATCCAGCGAAAAGATTACCATGTCGTTGACCTATGCCGATGGAACAGAGCTTTCGCCCGATACGTTAACCGTGGCGGGCGCAGCATCGGATTTCTTGTACGATCTGTCACGAAAAGATAGTCTGAAATTGACCGTCAGTACGCAGCATACGACCCATCGTTATATGTTGATCTATGTGAACGGGCAGCTGGTAGGGAAGAATGTTCTGGATATGAATACTCCCGCTACCGTTACCGTTCCACGCGCCTTCCTGAATACCGAACCGGGCGCGGTCAACGTGATCTATATGGTGGGGATCAATCACGAAAACAGTTACTACCGCGCCAGCTATCTTTCCGTTCGGATGGCAGAAGAGATTCCTGCGGAAGGTCAGTGCGTTCTGCGCGTAGGGGACGAGTATATCGTAGCCGATCCGGGTGAAAAGGTAACGCTCCCCGAGATCAACGTCCATGCAGACGGATTTGAAGCCTTAGGATGGACTGACGGAAACGGTACGCTGTATGAATTCGGCGAAATCGTTACGGTAACCGATTCCGGCTACTATTGGATCGATTGGAAACGAACCGATCTTCTCACCGAATTTGTGTTGGAAGAAGGAGCCGCTGAGACGGACGAGCCTGACCCTGTGATTCCTCCTGTAACTCAGCAGACAACGACTTTCCAGCCTACGACCACGACTGTCGCTCCCGCGACAACCACTACGTCTAATACGGCTACCGAGCCTGCGACGACGCCCACTCCGGAAACCACAACTACCGGCGTTGCCACTACGGTTGTGACTGCTGACGATACACAGCCGCCCGTTACGATATCTTCCTCTCTCACCGAGGAGAAGATGCCGGAGACTTCTCCGATCACCTCTACCGATACGGAAATCAAAACGCCCACGCCCACTACTTCCGTGGATCTTCCGCAAGGAACGGAGGAGCCTTCCGACGATGACGGTTCCTCTTTGTGGATCGCGATCATCGGTATTTCCGCGACAGTCGTTGCGCTGATCATCCTCATTTTGCTTCTGAGAAAGAAGAAGACTGAATAACCAAGTAGCCGACCCCGCAAGGGGTCGGTTATTTTTGCGGACGTTCGAGAAGAAGGAGCGTGACGAGGCAGATAGTTCTATCTGACCGCAGCCGCTCATATAATTCCATAGAAAAGAGGGAGAGAGATGACCGACGAACTGCTGACGGTGCTCAAACGTTTACCGCCATCCATTTTACAGGCGGTGGTGCGGGGAGAGCAGACGTGGGGAGAGATCTGTGAGGTGCGAATCCGTTCGGGACGGCGATTGACCCTGACCACGGTAGAGGGTGGCTATAACCGTCTTACTTCACTTTATACGGATTCTGATACGGTAGCGGAAGCAGTGGTAGCGCTGTGCGACCGTTCATTGCATTCACATATGGATACGATCCGAGAAGGCTATATTGCGCTGCCCGGCGGCGTGCGGGTAGGAGTGACGGGCAGAGCCGTATGCGACGGTGACGAGATATGCAACGTCAGCGATATAAGCTCGCTGTGTATTCGTATTCCTGTGACCGTGAGAAAGGTGAGTCGCCCGGTGTTTCGAGCGCTTCGACGGGGAGGTTTTCGGGAAAGCGTTCTCTTTTATTCGCCTCCCGGGGTCGGGAAGACGACTTTGTTGCGAGACTTGGCGTTCTCTTTATCTGAAGAAGCGGGGCTGCGGGTGGCGGTAGTAGACAGTCGCTGTGAGCTTGCTACCGATGCATTGTTCGATGCAGATCATATTGACGTATACAGCGGTTATCCAAAAGGAAAGGCAATCGAACTGGCAACCCGTACTATGAATCCGCAGTATATCATCTGTGACGAGATCGGCACAGCTGAAGAAGCGTTGGCGTTGTTGGCCGTGGAAAATGCCGGCGTTCCGCTGCTTGCTTCTGCCCATGCCGCAACTCTCGATCAGCTGCTGCGGCGAAGAAATATCCGTATGCTTCATCAGGCGGCGGTATTTGATCATTATGTCGGACTTGCCCGTAATGCAGATGATCTGCGGTTTCGGTTTACTGCACGAGCATCTTTGGATGAATGATAGGGAGGTAAGGATGAAATATATCGGTCTGTTTTTGATTTTCGTATGCTGTACCGCCGTCGGGATGTCGTTGGCGGGTGGCGTGACCCGTTCACTGTCTCTTTGCGAAGGTATGCTGGCATTCGTGCGTCATATCCGCAGCAAGGTCAGTTATTACAAAGCTCCCGTGGGAGAGATCTGTGCCTCCTTTCAGAATGAAGCGTTTCGTCGTGCAGGGGTGGATCATCTGATATCCGAGCGCGGACTATCCAAAGCGTTGGAGCTGGAAAGAGGAGCGTTTTCGTTGGAAGAGGATGCGTATGATGCGTTACAGGGGTTTGCCGGCAGACTCGGTTCGCTGAATTACGACGAGCAGATAGCCGATTGTGATTATATCGCGGAGATGTTGGAAACGGCGATTGAAAAAAAGCGGGAAAGCATCCCCGCCAAACGGCAGATTTACTCTACGATGGGACTGCTTGGCGGCGCAATGGCAGTTTTGATCTTGATCTGACGCAAGCATCGGGAAAGGATAGGGTGTGTATGGATACGGGATTGATTTTCAGAATCGTGGGGGTCGGATTGCTGGTCAGCGTAGCGTGTCAGATTCTATCCAAAACCGGTCGTGACGAGCAGTCCATGCTGGTAAGCGTGGCAGGGGTGGTGCTGATCATGCTGATGCTGGTCGGGGAAATCTCTGAGCTATTGGAAACGATCCGCTCTTTGTTCGGCCTATGAGTTTTTACTCGGTATGCGGTCTTGTGATCGCGGTTATGATCTTTCTCCTGCTGATCCGAAGGTTCAATCCCGAGTTAGCTCCGCCGCTCAGTTTGTGCCTGACCATTCTGCTGACCCTTTCCGCTCTTGCGGCGCTCGTTCCGCTACTATCGTATCTTCAGGAGCTGGAATTAGGGAAATTCGATCAGTATCTTCCGTATTTACTGAAATCCATGGGGATCTCACTGATCTCCTCCACCGCCTCCGATCTGTGCAGGGATTGCGGAGAAGGCTCAGTGGCGTCCAAACTGGAAATGTTAGGAAAATGTGAGATCGTCGTACTCTCCCTTCCGCTGCTGCGGGAGTTGCTGTCGCTTGCCGAAGAACTGATGAGGTTGACATGAGATGCCGGCTCCAACGGTACGGGAAGGCGTTTATATTGATCTGTCTGCTGATCGGGTCTTTATCCCTTCCGATTCACGCCGAAGCTACCTACGATGAATCGGCTTCGGAGACAGTATACGATTACGGTGATCTGCTTGCAGAGCTTCCCGAGGACGTTCGCGCACTTCTGCCTGACGGATTGTACGACTCCCAAAGCGCAGAAGAAGTGCTTCGGGAAGTGGATGCAGATTATCTTTGGTCTTTATGCGTTGCGTTAGTAAAGGATGGGCTAACGGGCGGTCTGTCTCTCTTTTCCACAATGCTGGGGTTGATCTTGGTAGCCGGCGCGCTGAACCGTCTGAGCGATCTGTTTATTTCGGACAAGTCGGCTGTGTTCGAGTACGCCCTGATCTTGATTGCCGCTCTGCAGATCTATACTTCTGTCTATACTCTGTTTGAACTGACCCGTCAGGTGGTGGAGCAGATCAACGGTTATATGAACGCGCTGGTGAGCGCACTATGCGGCATCTTTTTGCTGTCGGGGAACGGCGGCGTTGCGCTGGCGGGATCTACGTGGATGGGTCTGTTGCTTACCGTGACC